>NZ_JADBGC010000070.1:0-2566 GCF_014892245.1 Microbispora sitophila
CTCCTCCGCGCTGCGTGCGCCGATGAGGACGGTGGTGACGGCGGGGTGGCGGTGGGGGAAGCGCAGGGCCGCGGCGGGCAGCGGGACGCCGTGGGAGGCGCAGATGCGTCCCAGCTCGCGCGCCCGTTGCAGCACGGCGGGCGGGGCGGTGTCGTAGTCGTAGGTGGTGCCGCCGGCGAGGATGCCGCTGTTGAACACCCCGCCCGCGATGACGGCCACCCCACGCCGTTCGCATTCGGGCAGCAACTCGGCGGCGGCGGTGCGGTCGAGCAGGGTGTAGCGTCCCGCGACCAAGACGGCGTCCAGGTCGGTCTCGCGGACGAACCGGGTCAGCATCTCGGCCTGGTTCATCCCGGCGCCGATCGCGCCGACCACTCCCTGATCGCGCAGCTCGGCCAGCGCCGGGTAGGCCTGGCCGGCGGCCTGCTCCCAGTGGTCGTCGGGGTCGTGGATGAACACCAGGTCGAACCGATCGAGCCCGGTCCGGCGCAGGCTGTCGTCCAGCGAGCGCAGCACCCCCTGGCGGCTGTAGTCCCGCACCCGCACATAGCCGGTGCGGCCGGGAAACCCCTCCTCCTCCCCCTGGCCGGGCACCAGCACCCGGCCGACCTTCGTGGACACCACCGCCTGCCCGGCGGCGCCGGCCGGCAGAGCGCGCAGGAACCGCCCCAGCCGCTGTTCGGCCAGCCCGCTCCCGTAGTGCGGCGCGGTGTCGAAGTAGCGGATCCCCGCCTGCCAGGCGGCGGCCAGCACCTGCTCGGCCTGGTGCTCACTCACCGGCGCGAACAGCCCGGCCAGCGGCGCGGTCCCCAGCCCGTACCGCCCCAGCCTGCCCGCCAAACCAGCGGCGGCGGAGCCGGCTGCCCGCCCGCCCCGGCCACCGGCGAAGTCGGCTGTCACGAGGTCACCGGCCTCAGCCGCAGCCCGGCCATCCCGCCGTCCACGGCCAGCTCCACCCCGGTCGTCGACCCCGCCCGCGGACTGGCCAAATACGCCACCGCGTGGGCGACCTCCTGCGCGCTGACCAGACGGCCGTGCGGCTGCCGGCCACACAACGCCGCCCGCTCGGCCTGCGGATCGTCGGCGGCCTCCAGCAGCCGCCCGACCCAGGGGGTGTCCACCGTGCCGGGACTGACGCAGTTGACCCGGATCCCCTCACCGATATGGTCGGCCGCCATCGCCCGGGTCAGCGCCAGCACCGCCCCCTTGGACGCCGAATACAACGCCCGCCGCGGCAACCCCGCCGTCGCGGCGACCGAACAGGTGTTCACGATCGCCGCATACGGCGAGTCGCGCAGGTACGGCAGCACCGCCCGCGTCACCCGGGCGATCCCCACCACATTCACATCGAACACCCGCAGCCACTCGGCGTCGTCGTTGTCGGCCACCGTGCCCTGCGCGCCGATACCCGCGTTGTTCACCAGCACATCGATCCGGCCACAGGCCTCCGCCACCGCCGCCACCGCCCCACGCACCGAGGCATCGTCGGTCACATCACACACGAACCCGGTGTCCTTCAAATCCAGCACGGCGACCCGGGCGCCCCGGGCGGTCAGCTCCTCGGCCACCGCCCTGCCGATGCCCGACGCCCCACCGGTGACGATCGCCACCAGACCGTCGAACTCTCCCCGGCTCATGCCACCCCCTCGCCTCGCGGCTCAGGGTCACGTGAGCGAAACGCACCGCGCCCACCGATTCGCTCGCCTTGCTCACTCATGCCTGGCCCATCCGCTGACGCTGGCGGCCCAGACCGTCGATCTCCAGCTCCACCACATCCCCCTCCCGCAGATAGGCCTGCGGGCCACGCCCCAGCGCCACACCCGCCGGGGTGCCGGTGTTCACCACATCGCCCGCCTCCAGCACCATGAACTGGCTGAGATACCAGATCACGTGATGCACACCGAAGATCTGATTCTTGGTGGTCCCGTTCTGCCGCAACTCCCCGTTGACCCACAACCGCAACCCCAGCGCCTGCGGATCACCGACCTCATCCGCCGTCACCAGCCACGGACCCAGCGGGTTGAACGTCTCACACGACTTGCCCTTGTCCCACTGACCACCACGCTCGTTCTGGAACTCCCGCTCCGACACATCATTGGCGATCGCATACCCCGCGATCACGCCCGACGCCTCCTCGGGAGACGACAGATACCGCGCCCTGCCGCCCAGGACCACCGCCAGCTCGACCTCGTAGTCGGTCTTCACACTGCCCCGCGGCACCAGCACCTCATCATCGGGACCGACCAGCGTGTTGGACGCCTTCATGAACACCACCGGCTCCGCCGGGACCGCCGCCCCCGTCTCCTCCGCATGATCGGAATAATTCAACCCGATACACACGATCTTCCCCGGCCGGGCCACCGGCGCGCCCACCCGCTCATACGGCCCCACCTCCGGCAGCCGCCCCTCCGCCAGCGCCGACCGCACCCGCTCGACCCCACCCCCCGCCAGAAACGCACCATCGATGTCGGCCGTCACCGACGACAGATCCAGCACCCGGCCATCCGGCCCGAGCACACACGGCCGCTCCTCACCCACCGGTCCCACCCGCAACAGCTTCACGATC
>NZ_JADBGC010000071.1:0-2422 GCF_014892245.1 Microbispora sitophila
AGATGTTCGAGAGGTTCACCGACCGTGCGCGGCGGGTTGTCGTCCTGGCCCAGGAAGAGGCTCGGATGCTCAACCACAACTACATCGGTACTGAGCACATTCTTCTTGGTTTGATCCATGAGGGTGAGGGTGTGGCGGCCAAGGCTCTGGAGAGTCTTGGGATCAGTCTCGAGGGGGTGCGCCAGCAGGTCGAGGAGATCATCGGCCAGGGGCAGTCGGCGCCGTCGGGACACATCCCCTTCACGCCGCGGGCCAAGAAGGTTCTTGAGCTGTCGCTGCGCGAGGCGTTGCAGCTCGGGCACAACTACATCGGCACCGAGCACATTCTTCTGGGGTTGATCCGGGAGGGTGAGGGTGTCGCGGCGCAGGTGCTGGTGAAGCTGGGCGCCGATCTGAACAGGGTGCGTCAGCAGGTCATCCAGTTGCTGCACGGGTATCAGGGCAAGGAGCCGGCGGCGGCGGGCGGGCCGCAGGAGTCGGCGCCGTCGACCTCGCTTGTGCTGGACCAGTTCGGGCGCAACCTGACCCAGGCCGCGCGGGAGGGCAAGCTCGACCCGGTGATCGGCCGGGACAAGGAGATCGAGCGGGTCATGCAGGTGCTGTCCCGCCGGACGAAGAACAACCCGGTTTTGGTGGGTGAGCCCGGTGTGGGCAAGACCGCCGTGGTGGAGGGGCTGTCGCAGAAGATCGTCAAGGGTGAGGTGCCCGAGACGCTGAAGGACAAGCAGCTCTACACGCTGGACCTGGGTGCGCTGGTGGCCGGTTCCCGCTACCGCGGTGACTTCGAAGAGCGCCTGAAGAAGGTGCTCAAGGAGATCCGCACCCGCGGCGACATCATTCTGTTCATCGACGAGCTGCACACGCTGGTCGGCGCGGGCGCCGCCGAGGGCGCCATCGACGCCGCCAGCATCCTCAAGCCGATGCTGGCCCGCGGTGAGCTCCAGACCATCGGTGCGACCACGCTCGACGAGTATCGCAAGCACCTGGAGAAGGACGCCGCGCTGGAGCGGCGGTTCCAGCCGATTCAGGTGGCCGAGCCGTCGCTGTCGCACACGATCGAGATCCTCAAGGGTCTGCGGGACCGTTACGAGGCGCACCACCGGGTGTCGATCACCGACGGTGCGCTGGTGGCGGCCGCCACCCTGGCCGACCGGTACATCAGCGACCGGTTCCTGCCGGACAAGGCGATCGACCTGATCGACGAGGCCGGCTCGCGGATGCGTATTCGCCGGATGACGGCGCCGCCGGACCTGCGCGAGTACGACGAGAAGATCGCGAACGTGCGGCGGGAGAAGGAGTCCGCGATCGACGCGCAGGACTTCGAGAAGGCCGCGGCGCTGCGTGATCAGGAAAAGCAGCTGCAGCTCAAGCGGGAGCGGCGGGAGAAGGAGTGGAAGGCCGGCGACATGGACGTCGTGGCCGAGGTGACCGAGGAGCTCATCGCCGAGGTCCTGGCCACCGCCACCGGCATCCCGGTGTTCAAGCTGACCGAGGAGGAGTCCCAGCGGCTGCTCCGGATGGAAGACGAGCTGCACAAGCGGATCATCGGTCAGGACGACGCGATCAAGGGCCTGTCGCGGTCGATCCGCCGCACGCGCGCCGGTCTGAAGGACCCCCGTCGTCCGGGTGGGTCGTTCATCTTCGCCGGCCCGTCGGGTGTCGGTAAGACCGAGCTGTCCAAGGCGCTGGCGGAGTTCCTGTTCGGCGACGAAGACGCGCTGATCATGCTGGACATGTCCGAGTTCATGGAGAAGCACACCGTCTCGCGGCTGTTCGGCTCCCCGCCCGGTTACGTCGGGTACGAAGAGGGCGGCCAGCTGACCGAGAAGGTGCGGCGCAAGCCGTTCTCGGTGGTGCTGTTCGACGAGATCGAGAAGGCGCACGCGGACATCTTCAACTCGCTGCTGCAGATCCTGGAGGACGGTCGCCTGACCGACGCCCAGGGCCGGGTGGTGGACTTCAAGAACACCGTCATCATCATGACGACCAACCTCGGCACCCGGGACATCTCCAAGGGCATCGGGGTCGGGTTCGCCCGCGCCAACGACACCGAGTCGAACTACGACCGGATGAAAGCGAAGGTCCAGGAGGAGCTCAAGCAGCACTTCCGGCCCGAGTTCCTCAACCGCGTCGACGACATCGTGGTCTTCCACCAGCTCACGCCCAAGGAGATCATCCAGATCGTGGACCTGATGCTCGCCCAGGTGGCCGAGCGTCTGAAGGACCGCGACATGGGCCTGGAGGTGTCTTCTACGGCCAAGCAGGTGCTGGCCGACCGCGGGTACGACCCGGTGATGGGCGCCCGTCCGCTGCGGCGCACGATCCAGCGGGAGCTGGAGGACACGCTGTCGGAGAAGATCCTCTACGGCGAGCTGCGGCCCGGCCAGGTCGTCAAGATCGACGTCGAGGGCGAAGGCGACGC
>NZ_JADBGC010000072.1:0-2377 GCF_014892245.1 Microbispora sitophila
CGGTGCAGCCGGCGTATCTCCGCCCAGTCCTCCACGCTCAGCACCTTCCCGATCTAGGCCCATGAGGCCGGTAGATGGGTCCGTTTTCGAGCGTCGACACTGGTCCAGTATTGGAGCGCCGCCGTCACCAAGGGAGCGGGCGGAGCGATGCACAAGCTGGATGACGGGGCACAGGCCGGCGGAGTGCTCGCCTGCCGTCGGCTACAGGCATCGAGTGTGCCTCGATGGCCCTGATCAGGGTGGCAGCACAGCAAGGGGCGGGCTGTGCCGCCACCCTGATCAGGGGCTGCGGCGGGTCTATCGCATCCGGACCCATCTTGGGCGCGGGTGGAGGACAAACGGCGACTCTCGCCGGCCTACGGCTGCATGTCAGGCAAGCGTGATCAATGGAGAATCCGCAGCTCGGGCAGGGTTTCCCTGATCAAACGTGGTAGGGCGGGTGGGACTTGTATCAGCATGTTCGAGCGAGTACGACAATCCCTGGCGGCTGTTCCGCGTTCAGGTGCCGATGAGTCGTAAGCGGTTGCCGCACAACCGGACCATGTCGTTCACATCGGAGGTCAGCATGGCCACCGGGCCTGGCTGCCGCAATGCCATCTCGGCGATCGTCGCGTCGATCGCGTACTTGTGGCCGTGCAGGCCTGCAGCCTTGAGTAGTTCAGCGGACCTCGTCTCCGCGCTCTCGGTCACCGGCTCGACCTTCACGCGGGAGAGCACCCATTGCGGCCGTGGCATGTCCACTCGTGTGTAGCTGACTTCCACAATGGTGTTGGCGCCGATGACGAAATCGGCACCCATGGAAGAGAACACCTGGAACATGGCGAGGATCTTGCGGTCCTGCGCGACCCAGGCGGAGAGCCCTCGGGAGTGGAGGGCGACGGTTTCGACGTGCTCGATCGCGCCATGCTCGCCGAACCGCCGGAATCCGCCGTCCCGAAGATGCCGGCACGGGCCTCGGCCAGCTCCTCGTCGCTGGACTTCCCGTGCTCCTCCTGGTGACGCAGCAAGTCGGCACCCAGGAGCTGGTGCCGCAGCTGGCGTGCCACCGCCTCGGCGACATGACCCGAGACGTTGTCGGTGAGCTTCCTGAGCTCGGCGACCTGATCGTTCGGCCTACGGAAACGCGAGCGACATCTACGGGTGAGCCGTTCGACTGAGCCAGCGATCCCGGCCGATCGCAATGAGTGAGGGTTACTAGCCGCTAGGAAGCACCCTCCTACTCCTCTAGGAGGCATCTTCCTAGTGGGGTATGCTCATCGCTATGGCCGAGGCCCTTCCCCCACACATGCGACAGCTCGCCGAGGTGGCTACGATCGTGGCGGCCGCAGGCGCCACAGCTGACTGGCTATACCACCTCAAGAGCGACATGTGCGCGCTGCGTGTGATCAAGGATGGCGTCATCTCGGTTCCTGTCATGATCCCTGCCGACCCGGATCGCGACCCGGAGCTCTTTCGCGAAGCCCTCAAGCGTCTGGAGGCGGTCGTAGAAAGGATGAGCCGATGAGCAAGACGATCACGTATGTCGTCACCTTCGAGAATGGGCGGTGGGTGTCGCGCTGCCCTACGGGGGAGGTTGAAGGAGTCGGTGTGGCAAGCTCCTTGTCTCAACTGGAGCGCGACTTGGCGGAGATCCACGCCTGGGCCTGGCCCGAGGAAACCCCTGGCGTGGAGTTCGTGTTCGATCTTCCGGAGGAGGTCGCAGGGGTGGTAGCGGAATACAGCCGTGAGAAGGAACTAGCGGAAGCTCACACCAAGCGCGCCATGGAACTAGCCGTCAAGGCCGCGAAGGTGCTGACGAGTCATTGGTCGGAGCCAGACACGGCACGCGTCATGGGCCTATCCAAGCAGCGTGTCCACCAATTGAAGGTAAGCGCCTGACGGTCGCCGGACGTCCGGCTTCTGTTCCCTGCAGTCGTAGGTACGACACTGCGGCGCAGTTGCACGGTACCTTGAGCTTCCCCTCGTTGGCGCCGATGTTCCTTCCGCCATGCCCGTGCCGGGCGTGAGAAACAGGGGTGGTCGCCCGCCGACGTCGTCCACGACTTGGTCCCTGTCCGAGGCCGTCTCAGTGTGGTTCCTTGCCTGGTAGACAGCGCTGGTGCAACTCCTGTCCAATCCGGACCGTCCTCCAAGTGGGGTCGTCCCGTACACCTTCTTGCCCGACAGTTTGAACAGGTGTCATCGACCACCACGATGATCGCTGAGCCCGGCGGCAGTAGCCGGGTCACGACCAGATCCCACAACACCAGCCCTAGGGCCTGTCTTCATAGTGGTCGCCTAGAGCCAGAGCAGGAGTGCTGCAATGGTGACCACGGCGGTGTATGAGGTAGCGGTCTTGTCGTAGCGGGTGGCCAGGGCGCGGAACTGTTTGAGCTGG
>NZ_JADBGC010000073.1:0-2207 GCF_014892245.1 Microbispora sitophila
AGCGGAAGCGGCGGAGCCTGAGGCTGTTGCTGACGACGAAGACGCTGGAGAACGCCATCGCCGCCCCGGCGATCATGGGGTTGAGCAGTCCCGCGGCGGCCAGCGGCAGGGCCGCGACGTTGTAGGCGAACGCCCAGAACAGGTTGCCCTTGATCGTGCGCAGCGTGCGCCGCGACAGCCGGATCGCATCGGCCGCCACCCGCAGGTCACCCCTGACCAGGGTCAGATCGGCGGCCTCGATCGCCACATCGGTGCCCGTGCCCATGGCCAGCCCCAGATCGGCCTGAGCCAGCGCCGCGGCGTCGTTGACCCCGTCGCCGACCATCGCCACGGTCCTGCCCTCGGCCTGCAACCGCTTGACCACGTCGACCTTGTCGGCCGGCAGCACCTCGGCGATCACCTCGTCGATGCCGACCTGGGCGGCGACCGCATGCGCGACCGCCTGGTTGTCGCCGGTCAGCAGCACCGGCCTCAGCCCCAGCCCCCGCAACTGCTCGACGGCCTGGGCGCTGGTGGGCTTGACGGTGTCGGCCACCACCAGCACCGCCCGCGCCGCGCCGTCCCAGCCGACCGCCACCGCGGTGCGGCCCGCGACCTGTTCTTCCTGCAGTCTCCGTTCCAGCTCCACGGGAAGGTGCTGGGACCACTCGGCCAGCAGCCGGGGCCGGCCGACGAGTACGGCGTGGCCGTCCACGATGCCCTGCACGCCCAGGCCCTCGAGGTTGGCGAAGTCCTCCGGCGCGGGCAGGGTGCCGACGCGTTCGGCGGCGCCGCGGGCGATGGCCTGGGCGATGGGGTGCTCGGAGGCGTGTTCCAGGGCCCCGGCCAGCCGCAACACCTCCTGTTCACTCACCCCGTCGGTGACGTGCACGCCGGTCAGGGTCATCCGCCCCTCGGTGACGGTGCCGGTCTTGTCCAGCACGACCGTGTCGATCGCCCGGGTGGACTCCAGCACCTCCGGCCCCTTGATCAGGATGCCGAGCTGGGCGCCGCGGCCGGTGCCGACCAGCAACGCGGTCGGCGTGGCCAGCCCCAGCGCGCAGGGGCAGGCGATGATCAACACCGCGACCGCGGCGGTGAACGCCGCCTGGGCCCCCGCGCCCGTGCCGAGCCAATACCCCAGCGTGGCCACCGACAGCGCGATGACGATCGGCACGAAGATCCCGGAGATGCGGTCGGCCAGGCGCTGCACCTGCGCCTTGCCGGTCTGCGCCTCCTCCACCAGACGCGCCATCTGGGCCAGCTGGGTGTCGGCCCCGACCCGGGTGGCCCGCACGACCAGCCGTCCGCCGGCGTTGACCGTCGCCCCGGTCACCGCATCGCCCGGCCGGACCTCGACCGGGACCGACTCGCCGGTGAGCATCGAGGCGTCGACCGCCGAGGCGCCCTCCTCGATCACCCCGTCGGTGGCGATCTTCTCACCGGGCCGCACGACGAAGTGGTCACCGGCCTTCAGCTCGCCGACGGGGATGCGCACCTCGGCCCCGCCGCGCAGCACCGCCACGTCCTTGGCGCCCAGCTCCAGCAGCGCCCGCAACGCCGCACCCGCCCGCCGCTTGGAACGAGCCTCGAAATACCGCCCGGCCAGGATGAACGCCGTGACCCCGGCGGCGGCCTCCAGGTAGATGTCACCCGAGCCGTCACCACGGGAGATGGTCAGGTCGAAGGCGTGGGTCATCCCGGGCACGCCCGCGCTGCCGAAAAACAGCGCCCACAGCGACCAGCCCAGCGCGGCGATCGTGCCGAGCGACACCAGGGTGTCCATCGTGGCCGTGCCGTGGCGCAGGTTGGTCCAGGCCGCCCGGTGGAAGGGCAGCCCCCCGTACACCACGACCGGCGCGGCCAGCGTCAGCGACAGCCACTGCCAGTAGGTGAACTGCAGCGCGGGAATCATCGCCAGCGCGATCACCGGCACCGCCAGCACCACCGACACCAGCAGCCGGGTCCGCAGCGAACCCAGCTCGTCGTCCGGCTCCTCGGACCCCTGCTCGGGCGTGGGCGGCTCGGGGAGCCTGGCGGTGTATCCGGCCTTCTCCACCTCCGCCACCAGAGCCTGAGGGTCCAGGCCCTCGGGGAAGGTCACCTTGGCCTTCTCCGTGGCGTAGTTCACCGTCGCGGACACGCCCTCGAGCTTGTTGAGCTTGCGCTCGATCCGGTTCGCGCACGACGCGCAGGTCATGCCGCCTATCGAAAGCTCGACCGCGCCG
>NZ_JADBGC010000074.1:0-2199 GCF_014892245.1 Microbispora sitophila
TGTCGACGACGCGTGAAAACTGACCCCCAGACGACGGCGGAAATCTGACCCCTCTGCTGTCACTGTGGAGGGTGATCAAGGTGGAGGACTGGGCGGAGATCCGCCGGCTGCACCGGGCCGAGCAGATGCCGATCAAGGCGATCGCTCGGCGGATGGGCATCTCGAAGAACACCGTGAAGCGCGCGCTGGCGGCCGAGGAACCGCCTAAGTATCGGCGGGCGGGCAAGGGGTCGATCGTGGATGCGGTAGAACCACAGATCCGCGAGCTGCTGCAGCAGTTCCCGGACATGCCGGCCACCGTGATCGCTGAGCGGATCGGCTGGCAGAACTCCTTGACCGTGCTCAAGGACCGCATCCGGCTGCTGCGGCCGCATTACCAGCCCCTCGACCCGGCCTCGCGGACCACCTATCGGCCGGGTGAGCTGGCCCAGTGCGATTTGTGGTTCCCGCCGGTGCGGGTGCCGGTAGGCGCCGGGCAGACCGCCGGCCTGCCGGTGCTGGTGATGGTCAGTGGCTACTCGCGCTGGCTGATGGCCCGCATGCTGCCCTCCCGCGCCGCGGGCGACCTGTTCGCCGGGATGTGGGCCCTGCTCAGCGGGCTGGGTGCGGCGCCCAAGACGCTGGTGTGGGACAACGAAGGCGCCATCGGACAGTGGAAGGGCGGCCGACCGCAGCTGACCGCCGAGGCCAGCGCCTTCCGCGGCATGCTGGGGGTGGCGATCCGCCAGTGCAAACCCGGCGATCCAGAAGCCAAGGGTCTGGTGGAGCGGGCGAACGGGTATCTGGAGACCTCCTTCATGCCCGGACGGTCGTTCACCGGGCCGCACGACTTCAACGCCCAGCTCGCCGAGTGGCTGGCGCGGGCCAACCGGCGCCATCACCGGCGGATCGAGTGCCGCCCGGCCGACCGGATCGAGGCCGACCGGGCCGGGATGGTCGCCCTGCCACCGGTTGCTCCGGCGGTCGGCTGGCGAAGGTCGACCCGGCTGGCGCGTGACCACTACGTCCGCATCGCCTCCAACGACTACTCGGTGCATCCCGCGGTGATCGGCCGCCTGGTCGAGGTGGTCGCCGACCTGGAGCAGGTCAGCGTGAGGTGCGGCGATCGGATGGTTGCCCGGCATGAGCGGTGCTGGGCCGCCCACCAGACCATCACCGACCCGGCCCATGCCGCCTCCGCTGCGGCGATGCGCCGCTCCCGCGCCCAGAGCACGCCCGGTCCGGCACAGGTGCAAGTCGAGCAGCGCCGTCTCAGCGACTACGACACGCTGCTGGGCGTTGAGGGGGTGGCCTGATGGCCAGCACTAAATCCGCCGCCGCGACCAGCTCGGCCGCGGGCGCAGGCCGCAACCTGGCCTCCGAGCTGGCCTATCTGACCCGGGTGCTGAAGGCGCCGTCGCTGGCCGCCTCCATCGAGCGGCTGGCCGAACGCGCGAGGGCTGAGTCCTGGAGCCATGAGGAGTTCCTGGCCGCCTGCCTGCAACGCGAGGTCGCCGCCCGTGAGTCCCACGGCGGCGAGGCCCGCATCCGCTCCGCCCGTTTCCCCGCCCGCAAAGCCCTGGAGGACTTTGACTTCGACCATCAGCGCTCCCTCAAACGGGAGGTCATCGCGCATCTGGGGACGCTGGACTTCGTCGCCGCCCGCGAGAATGTGGTGTTCCTCGGCCCGCCCGGAACCGGCAAGACCCACCTGTCGATCGGCCTGGGCATCCGGGCCTGCCAGGCCGGGTATCGGGTCGCGTTCGCCACCGCCGCCGCATGGGTCGCCCGCCTGGCCGAGGCCCACACCGCCGGCAAGCTGCAAGAGGAGTTGCTCAAGCTGGCCCGCATTCCCGTGCTGGTCGTCGACGAGGTCGGCTACATCCCCTTCGAAGCCGAGGCGGCCAACCTGTTCTTCCAACTGGTCTCTAGCCGCTATGAACGAGCGTCGCTGATCGTCACCTCTAACAAGCCGTTCGGCCGCTGGGGCGAGGTATTCGGCGACGACGTCGTGGCCGCCGCGATGATCGACCGCCTCGTCCATCATGCCGAGGTCATCAGCCTGAAGGGAGACAGCTACCGCCTGAAGAACCGCGACCTCGGCCGCGTTCCCGCAGCCGAGACCAGCAACGACCATCAGTAGCAACCACGACCAACATCAACGCCAGGGGGTCAACTTTCAGGCGTCGCTAGGGGGTCAAAATTCGAGCGTCGTTGACA
>NZ_JADBGC010000075.1:0-2176 GCF_014892245.1 Microbispora sitophila
TGTCAACGTCGCTCGAATGTGGGACCAGTGGCGACGCTCGAATCTGGACCCGTTTGTCGATCTTCAGTCGTTGGTCTTGGCCGCGGGCACGCGGCCCAGGTCACGGTCTTTGAGCCGGTAGCTGTCTCCTTTCAGCGAGACCACCTCGGCGTGGTGGACGAGACGGTCGATCATGGCGGCGGCGACCACGTCGTCGCCGAATACCTCGCCCCAGCGGCCGAAGGGCTTGTTGCTGGTCACGATCAGGCTCGCTCGTTCGTAGCGGGAGGAGACGAGCTGGAAGAATAGGTTGGCGGCTTCGGCTTCGAACGGGATGTAACCGACCTCGTCCACGATCAGCAGCGGGATCCGGCCGAGCTTGACGAGCTCGTCTTGCAGGCGCCCGGCGTGGTGCGCCTCGGCCAGACGGCCGACCCATTGGGCCGCGGTGGCGAACAGCACGCGGTGACCGGCTTGGCAGGCGCGGATGCCCAGCCCGATGGACAGGTGGGTCTTGCCGGTGCCGGGCGGGCCGAGGAAGACCACGTTCTCCCGGGCGGCCACGAAGTCCAGGGTGCCCAGGTGAGTGATGACCTCGCGTTTGAGGGAGCGCTGGTGGTCGTAGTCGAATTCCTCCAGTGACTTGCGGGCGGGGAAGCGGGCCAGCCGGATGCGGCCTTCCCCGCCGTGGGCCTCGCGGGCGGCGACTTCCCGTTGCAGACAGGCGGCCAGGAACTCCTCATGGCTCCAGTCTTCGGCGCGGGCGCGTTCGGCCAGCCGCTCAACAGATGCGGCCAACGAGGGCGCCTTCAGCACGCGGGTCAGGTAGGCGATCTCGGCGGCGGCGTCACGGCTGCCGGTGGCGTTCTTGGCGGTCATCGCGTCACCACCTGATGCTCACCCAGGCCGAACAGCCGGTCGTAGTCGGTGAGTTTGCGCTGCTCGACCTCGGCGTCCACCGCCGGGGGCGGCGACGGCCGCCGGGCGAGTGCGCGCAATGCGCGGGCGGCCTGGTCGTGTTCGGGTGCGGTGATGGTCTGATGAGCCGCCCAGCACCGCTGATGGGAGGCAACCAGCCGTCCGTCACAGGTGGCCCGCACCTGGTCCAGATCGGCGGTGACTTCGACGCGGCGGCCGATGACCGAGGGATGCACCGAGTAGTCGTTGGAGTCCAGGCGCACGTAGTAGTCCCGCCCCGAACGGGTGGTCAGGTGCCAGCCGGTGACCGGCGGCAGCGGCGGAAGCTCCAGCATCGCGGCGAGGTCGGCGGCCAGCCGGTCGGCGGGCCGGCACTCGATGCGGCGGTGATGACGCTGATTGGCCCGCTCCAGCCAGGCGGCCATCTGAGCGTTGAAGTCGGCCGGGCCGGTGAAGGACCTGCCCGGCAAGAACGAGGTCTCCAGATAGCCGTTGGCGCGCTCAACCAGCCCTTTGGCCTCCGGGTCACCCGGTCGGCACTGGATGACCTTGACGCCCAGGCAGCCGCGGAAGGCGTTCATCGCCTCGGTCAGCTGCGGGCGCCCGCCCCGCCACTGGCCGATCGCCGCCTCGTTGTCCCACACCAGCGCCTTGGGGACGCGGCCGAGCTGCCGCAGCAGCACCCAATGGCCCCCGATCAGGTCCGCCGACTGCCGCGAGGGCAGCATCCGCGCGCTGATCCAGCGCGAGTATCCGCTGACCATGACCAGCACCGGCCGCCGCCCGTGTTGCCCGCATCCCAGCGGCACATCCACCGGCGGGAACCACAGATCGCATTGGGCCAGCTCACCGGGAAGATAGCTGGTCCGCGACGCCGGGTCCGGCGGCGCATACAGCGGCCGCAGTTCCCGGATGCGTTTCTTCAGCACGGTCAGCCCGCGCTGCCAGCCGATCCGCTCGGCGATCACCGTCGCGGGCATGTTTGGCCATGCCTGCAGCAGCTGCCGGATCTCCGGTTCCACCGCGTCCACGATCGATCCGGACGGCTCGCGCACGTATTTGGGTGGTCCTTGCGACTCCAGCGCCCGCCGCACCGTATTGCGACCCACACCCAGCTTGCGGGCGATCGCCCGGATCGGCATCTGCTCGGCCCGGTGCAGCCGGCGTATCTCCGCCCAGTCCTCCACGCTCAGCACCTTCCCGATCTAGGCCCATGAGGCCGGTAGATGGGTCCGTTTTCGAGCGTCGACACTGGTCCAGTATTGGAGCGCCGCCGTCA
>NZ_JADBGC010000076.1:0-2160 GCF_014892245.1 Microbispora sitophila
CGAGTGGTGTGCCGCGGCCGCTGAGGATGATCAGCTTCTCGATGCGTCTGCGGCGCCGGCGGCTGGTTACGCGGATGGTGAGGAAGGCCAGGATGAGGAGGGCGAGGAGGGCCAGTTGTGGCCATGGGATGGCCCAGACGGTGGTGTCGATCGCGACGCGCTCGGCGGTGACGCCGGGCAGGGGCTTGCCCGCGGGTGAGGGGATGGCCATGATCGTGGTGCCGATGGGTCCCAGGGGCCAGGTGCCGGTCACGCGTGCGGTGAAGGTGCGGCTGCCGCCTGGCATGATTTCCCTGGCTTTGGCTTCGGAGGTGTCGTCCCAGTCGCTTTGCCCGGCGAGGGTGGAGGTCAGGATCCGGCTGTCGGGGGCCAGGCGGACGTTGCCGGTGTTGGTCACGGTGTAGGTGACCTCGACGGTGCCGGCGGTGAAGGGGTTCCACGACCAGGTGTAGTCGGCGTGTACGCCGGTCACGGCGACCTTGGCGGCGAAGTTGCCGGTCACGCGGATGTTCAGCCGGACGCCTACCCGGTTTTGGACCCGGACCTGGCCGGAGATGGTCTCCACGGACGCGGTCACGCCCGCGGGGTGATCCCCGGGTGTGGCGTTGGGCGGGATCGACACTTTCACGGGCACGATGGCGGTGGCTCCGCCGGCGATGGTGACCTTGTCGGGGACGTGGACCCATGCGCCGCCGTCGGTCGGCGTGGCGTCCGAGGGGCGCATGTCGAAGTAGCCCTTGGCGGTCAGGTAGCCGTCGTTGGCGTCGATGGCGAAGTCGACCGGCTGGGTGGAGCGGTTGATGACCGCGATGTGCTCGGTGGCCTGCTGCCCGCCGGCGAGTTCGAGGTCGATGACGCTGCGGCCGTCGGGGCCGTTCGCGTCGGCCGGCACGACCGACCAGGTGGTGTCGGCCGCGGAGGGGGTGGCGAATGCGACCATGGCGACCAAGACGGTCACGCCGACAGCGTGCAGGACGGCCAGGAGGGCGAGGGCGCCCCGCGGACGGTTCTTGGTCAACACAAGGGTGTCTCCTGTCTCATCGTGGGCGTCCGGGACGTGTGCCAGGCCGGCGCAGGTCCCGGACGCCCACGCCGGGCGATGACGTCCGGCCTGCGGTTCAGGACTGGTTGAACAGCGAAAGGGTCAAGGTGGAGTGGTATTCCCCGGCGGCGACGTCGACCGGGGTGCGCAGGGCGAGGTCGGCGTTGACCTGCCAGGTGCCGATCTCGTCGGCGGAGTTCGCCGTCGAGACCAGCAGTTCCTGGCCCTTCAGACCCACGCTGGGCGCTCCCGAGCCGTCGGAGACGACGCTGGAGACCGGCTCGCCGGCCGACACCGCGCCGGTGGAGGAGTCGGTGAGCAGGCGCGGCTTCCAGCCCAGGTATTCGGGGCCGATGGTCGCCGAGGGGTTGCCGGTCGCGGTGAACTGACTGGCCTGGCCGACGACCGCCCAGAAGTCACCGGCGGGGATGTCTTCGGGCTTGCGGGTGTCGGAGACCGTGACCGTGGGCAGGGTGCCGACGAACTGGCGGGCGGTGGCGTTGGATCCGTTTTCCTGCAGGGCCACGCCGGTGTTGTCGGCGACGGTCATGGAGACCTGGCCGGGGGTGGTGATGGGCTCGATCTTCACCGACACGTCGATGCCGTTGCTGTTGCCGGGGTCGTCGTCGGCGGCCGCGGGGCCGGCCAGGCCGGCGCCGGCGAGCGCGACGCCGAGCGCGGCTGCGGCCAGTAGCTGGGTAGTCCTGTTGATTTTCATGTGATCGCTCCATATATGGGGGGCGGGGCCGGCCGGCTGGTCGGCCGGCCGGCCCCGGGTTGTGCTAGGGCGGTGTCCTGGTCGTGCAGACCGTGGTCACCGCCGGTGCGGTCAGCTGCAGCTGGCCGCGGTGTAGGCCGCGTCGTAGGACGTGGTGACCTGCTTGCCACCGATCGTCGCGGTTCCGGTCACGGTGGCCGTGCCCGCGGCGATCTGGGCGGTCCGGGTGTTGAAGGACTGGTAGGCCTGCTTGCCCGGGGCCACGTCGGTCACGGTCTTGTTGCCGAACGGGGTGTTCAGCGTGATCGTGGCCGGCACGTCGCCGTTGTTGACGGCGGTGACCGCCAGGTAGGCGGTGGTGCCGATGCAGCGGGGGGCGGCGGTGACGGTCAGCTTGACC
>NZ_JADBGC010000077.1:0-2094 GCF_014892245.1 Microbispora sitophila
GGTTGATCATCGCCTGGCGCAGCGCGCTGCCGGACAGGGACTGCATCCAGCCGGGCTGCTGGGAGTGCCAGGCCAGCGTGTGCCCGCGCACCTGCTTGCCGTTCTGCACCGCCCAGTTGTAGATCCGATCGGCGTTGGTGAAGTTGAACTGGTTCTGGTTGGGCTCGGTGGCGTCGATCTTCATCTCGTTCTCGGCCGTCACCATGTTGAACTCACGGTTCGCGATCGTGGTGTACGCCGAGTCACCCAGCTTGCCCGCACTGATCGCCGTACCGAAATACCGGCCGCTCTGCGCGGCCGCCGCGCCCAGCGTGCTCGCCGCCGCGTCGGCGGGAACCGACACCGCCACGGCGGTGATCGCGCCGAGAACGCCGAGGGCGCCGGCGAGCAGCACCCGGCCGCGGCGTGGCCGCCGGAGCCGATCTGAGGGGGTGGCGTTCGTATCCATGCCTGAGCCTCCACAACTGAATCACGGAAAGCGGGACATCCGCGGGATCGGCACCGCGTCCCATCGCGGGGACGCACACCACGAGGGCGTCGCGGACGGCGACCCCCTGCCACTTCACCACCGACCTGGCAGGGGGAGACCGCCTCGGGGACTCAGTCTGGAAACCTCGCCGAAATGTGTCAAGACTATCTTGAAACTTTCGGCCGCCGTGCTCGCTGGACACGCCTGACTTGCGCTCCGATGAGCGCTCCTGCCATCGAAAACATGGCGATGACCTCGCCGCGCGAGGAGAGTCGTTGATGAAAGTTTCAGTGCGATGCCGGCGCGGAAGGCGGCCCGGTCATCCCCGATAACGCCAGTTGAGCGCCGTCCGGCCCGCGCGGCGGCATGGAACGGCGACGCGCCGGGGCCCTTGACGGCGCCTCCCGCTTCGTATTTGCTCCGGCGCACAACCATCAGCCGGTCGCCGTGAGGGGAGGAGCAGTCGGCTCGCCCAGATGATGTTAACGCTCACAAGGCTACTGGCGAGTGCTACGGAACCGGCCCTCGCCTCCGACGGCCCCGCCGATGGAGACCGCGCCGCCACACCTGCCTCACCTCGTCCACCTCGTCGCCATCGAAGGAGTCGATCAGCGGCCGATGTTAACGCTCACATATCGGTACCGCCTCGGAGAGAGGCCGAGCACGCGCGACCTCCACGTCAGCTCACAACGGAAGGACATGGCGTGAAACGAAGGCTCAGAGCCGTACTGGCGGCCGCCGCCCTGCCTCTGGTGGTGGCGGGCATGCTGCTGGGCGCCCGGCCCGCCGCGGCGGCGTCGCTGACCCGGGTGACCGGTTTCGGCACCAACCCGACGAACCTGAACATGTACCTCTACGTGCCCGACAGGGTCGCGGCACGGCCCGCGCTGCTGGTCCTGGTCCACTACTGCGGCGGCTCGGCCGGCGCGATCTTCAACGGCAACGGGCACGACTACGTCACCGCGGCCGACCGGTACGGCTACATCATCGTGGTCCCCGAGGCCACCCGCAGCGAGAAGTGCTTCGACGTGTCCACCCCCGCCGCGCTCAGACGCGACGGCGGCAGCGACTCCACCGGCATCATGTCGATGGTCGCCTACACCCGCCAGCGCTACAACGTCGACCCCGGACGCATCGTGGTCAGCGGCTTTTCCTCCGGCGCCATGATGACCAACGTCCTGGCCGCCGAATACCCCGACGTGTTCTCGGCCGCCTCGGCCTTCTCCGGCGTACCCGCAGGCTGCTTCGCCACCACCAACGGCTCACTGTGGAACAGCCAGTGCTCCGGCGGGCAGCTCATCAAGACCGCCCAGCAATGGGGCGACCAGGCCCGCGCCATGTACCCCGGCTACACCGGCCGCTACCCCCGCATGCAGCTGTGGCACGGCACCACCGACACCACACTCGCCTACCCCAACTTCGGCGAAGAGATCAAGCAGTGGACCAACCTGAACGGGCTGAGCCAGACCCCCGCGTTCACCGACCACCCGCAGTCGTCGTGGACCCGCACCCGCTACGGCAACACCGGCACCCAGGCCACCGTCGAAGGCATCAGCATCTCCGGCGTCGGCCACCAACTCCCCATGGCCGGCCAGCTCGCCTACGCCATCTCCTTCCTCGGCCTC
>NZ_JADBGC010000078.1:0-2026 GCF_014892245.1 Microbispora sitophila
AACAGAAGACGACGTAGACGCCGAACAGGAGCAGGTCCCGGGGAGAGACCCCGTAGTAGAGCACGACCGCGGACGCCAGGGCGGTCACCGTGACCGCCGGCAGCCGCCGCGACCTCACAAGGCCGCCCGCACCTCGTCGCGCGGCCACGGACCGCCCCTGGCCCGAGGATTCATCACGAACAGACGAGCGCGGGCTCGACGGGGAACGGTCAACGGGCGAACTCGTGTGCATGAGCGCAAGCCTGGCGGCATATATGCCAAGAACCGGCACCGACGCAGCCCGACCACTGTTTCATTGCCGGGCCTTTGCAGTCGTCGATGCCGACGCATACGGGCTGCGGAACTCGACCAGATGGTCGAACGCAGGCTGCACGACCTCCCAATGGAGCCAGTTGTTTACGAAATCTTGCAATAACAGGCGGCCGACATCCGGAGCAACCCGAAGTGCTCCTGGTTACAGTGATCAGACGCCGTGAACCTCCCATCCATCATATCTTTCGGGTGATTTTTCGTGGAGTATCTGGTTGTCGTGGTATCCGCGACAATACTCACGTTTCTCGTTCATTTCTGTTTTGACCGGGATACGGCGCGACGCGTCCTGCCGGTGCTGCTCCTGGCCTTCGCCACACGGCTGCTGATCCATGTCCTGGTCCTACGGACCGGACTGCTCCCGTACGGAGGCGACAATTACACCTACGAATACAGGGCGTCGAAGATCGTCGCACTTTGGGAGCGCGAAGGGTTCCAGTTCGTCACTTCCGACCAAATCACCGACCTTTATTCCGTTGCCGTCCCCTGCAACATCTACGCGCTCATCATCTATCTATGCGGGGGATCCGCTCCTCTCGCATGCACAGCGGTGGTGGCACTGGTCGCCTGCGCGCTGTGCATGGTCATGTACCGTTTCGCCCGGCTCATCGGCGCGGACGAGCGAGCCTCCTACCGACTCCTCGTCCTGATGGCGTTCATGCCGGCGTTCCTGCTGCACACGTCGGACATGTTCAAAGACGGCTTCAACGCCTTCTGCGTCGTGGCATGCCTGGCCCTGGCCACGTCGAATGTGCAGAAATTCGACATCCGGAAAATATTGCTGCTCATTCCGTTGCTATGGGCACTTTGGAACATACGGCCGTACATGGTGTTCATGTGCGGGCTGCCACTCATCCTCGGCTTCGTCGCATCCAAGCGCGTCCTCCCTCTGTGTACCCTCACTCTTCTCGCCGGCTTTCTGGCATGCCTCGTCTTCTTTCCCGAGTCGACGGAGAACATGGCTGTGGAAACGATGCAGGCACAACTTGCCCAAGGGCAATCACAAGAAGCGATCCGGGCGAATTCCGACAGAGACTCCGGCGTCGTCTTCAACGACGGCGGAAATCCATGGGGCGCGTTGCCGGCAAAGCTCGTCTATACGCTGCTGTCGCCCTTCCCCTGGACGGGCGGAAGCATCGTACTGCAGCTTGGAAAAATCGAAACACTGTTGTGGTACTACCTCCTCGTCCGCGCCGTGCAGGGGGGGCGCGAACTGTGGAGACGTGAGCGCAGAAGCCTCATGGTCATCCTCCTCTTCGTCCTGCCCTGCACAATCATCTATGCGACGAGCATGGCCAATATCGGTCTCATTTTCCGTCAGCGGATGCCGATCGTTCTGGTCGTGAGCCTGCTGTCGGCGCTCGCCTGGACACGGGCCGAGCAGCGCCGCGGCCAAAAGAAAAGCCAAGTGCGGTCCGGCCAGGAATCGAGAATTTCTTCCCGATAAAGGCCCGGCAATGAAACGGTGGACGGGCTGCGTCGGTGCCGGATCTTGGCATATGTGCCGCCAGGCTTGCGCTCATGCACACGAGCACGCCCGTTCACCGTTCCGCATCCAGCCCGCGCCGGCCTGAGCGTGCGGGATCACCGAGGGGGGTTCTCGGCTCGCCGCGGCTGCCGGCGGTCACGGTGACCGCCCTGGCGTCCGCGGTCGTGCTCTACTACGGGGTCTCTCCCCGGGACCTGCTCCTGTTCGGCGTCTACGTCGTCTTCTGTT
>NZ_JADBGC010000079.1:0-1861 GCF_014892245.1 Microbispora sitophila
TCAAGAAAGTCGACCACATTGAGATTGGAGGTCATCTTGATGACTGGATCGATAACGGTCTCGTACTATTCGACGTCGTCCTTATGGGATACCCTCCGATTCCCACTTCTCACCCAACCCTGGTTGCCGTTCGGGGCGAAGTTAACGCGATAATTGACCCGTACATCGGTTCGCGGCACCCACTCTTCGTAATATCACCGATCGCTCGCGGGGGATTTAGTGGAGGACCAGTCCTTACTAAGGATGGATGGCTGCTTGGAGTAATGACATCGTCGCTAGTGACGGACCATGCGGCACCCGAGTTGGGGTTCGGTGCAGCCCTGACAGTTGAACCCCTGTGGAACCTATTACATGAGAACCGTGTCTATCCAGGAAAAAATGGGGAGTTCTTCCTTTCGGAGCTAGTTCACGGCTGGGCGGATATTGAACTAGATCCTTCCGATGATCCGCCATTTTAGCTTGGCAAGCCTTGCCGAATTACGCTTGTAGAAGTCAAGGGCGGCGCTCCGCGCCGCCTCGCGGCCCTGCGCCCGCTCGGCGGCCGGGCATGCGGCCTGGGGGCCGGTCCCGGCCGCCGGCGGCTCGGGCCAGCGTCATACCTCTCCCTCGTCTTAGCCAGCTGTAGCGAGGCATCACGCAGCTGTAGGTTGCCCGGGTGGACGTAATCACCCTGCTGGAATGGCTGTTAGAGCGTGGCGTCAACGCCCTTCTCAGGGTGGATGCTGAACGGGGCGGCACTCGCCCTTGGACCTTCCACGCCGTTGGCGGCCAAGGCGAGGAGAAGTGGTGGGTCCGGGTAGACGCAGACTCTGCGGTGGAGTGCCTCCAGAAGGCGCGTGAGGCACTCAAGGCCCGTGGGCTCAACGCTCCTGAACCGCGGTCACATGGAACGGCTGACGCCCCCGGCGGGGGCTCTCCGGCTCCGGGGTGATCGCCCAGGCTCGCGCATCGTCTCTGGCCGTAGATGGCTGGGGTAGGGGCCTGATCACCCCGTCCGCCATCGACCCGGGACAAGCCGAGCAGACCAAGGCCGCCGGGTCCAGGTCGTTCGTCCAGTAGGGCGCTCCACCTGGACCCGGCGGCCTTGGCCCGCTTCCCCTTCGGGCGGGTCGACGGCAGACGGGGTGATCAGGAGGGCGGACTGTACGCGCCGCGCATGTAAGGCCACGGGAGGGTTCCTCCTCGTACGCTGGCCTTCATGGACCTCCGATCTGTGGACTGGGCTGCAATTCCCGGCCCGAAGTGGTACTCGCCCCAATGCGTGGCGGAGGCGTTCAGGGCCTTGATGCGTACAACATGGGCTGACCAGGATCGGGGCTCCGGTATTCGCTCAGCCGTCGGTAATGATCACGCCGGCACGCTCTACCCGGCTGCTGTCGCAGGCACAGATGTATTGCTGCACATCATTTCCACCTGTCCGGGCGCGCCGAGGAACGCCGCCCTGTGCGTCCTGTTGGATTGGTGGGGGTGCTTCCAGCCCGAACCGGGCTTCGAAGCGTACACAGATCAGGACGGACATCGAGTCGAGATCATCCCCGCAATCATGCAGCGAGTAGAACAAGCCGCCGACACCATGCGCGTCATCGCAGAGCACGACACGCGGGCGCGAGGGCTGGTCCGAGAACTGCTCCGCAGCCTCAACCGAGGATGGGTTGTCGAGGAGTAGCAGACGGCCGACAGTTCACCGCAGCCCCACCCCCAGGCAGTTCGCCGGGCCATTAGCGGGCCATTAAGGAGGGTAACGAGGGGGCAACCGCGGTCACTCGTGACCGACCCCAAGCCCAGGTCAGTGCGCCTAACGGCCGTGATCCATGCAATTCCCAAGCTGACAGCGCGGGTTCGATTCCCGTCACCCGCTCCA
>NZ_JADBGC010000008.1:0-40580 GCF_014892245.1 Microbispora sitophila
CCACCCCGACATCTTCAACTCGCTGCTGCAGATCCTGGAGGACGGTCGCCTGACCGACGCCCAGGGCCGGGTGGTGGACTTCAAGAACACCGTCATCATCATGACGACCAACCTCGGCACCCGGGACATCTCCAAGGGCATCGGGGTCGGGTTCGCCCGCGCCAACGACACCGAGTCGAACTACGACCGGATGAAAGCGAAGGTCCAGGAGGAGCTCAAGCAGCACTTCCGGCCCGAGTTCCTCAACCGCGTCGACGACATCGTGGTCTTCCACCAGCTCACGCCCAAGGAGATCATCCAGATCGTGGACCTGATGCTCGCCCAGGTGGCCGAGCGGCTCAAGGACCGCGACATGGGCCTGGAGCTGACCCCGGCGGCCAAGCAGCTGCTGGCCGACCGCGGGTACGACCCGGTGATGGGCGCCCGTCCGCTGCGGCGCACGATCCAGCGGGAGCTGGAGGACACGCTGTCGGAGAAGATCCTCTACGGCGAGCTGCGGCCCGGCCAGGTCGTCAAGATCGACGTCGAGGGCGAAGGCGACGCCGCGAAGTTCACCTTCGCCGGCGAGGCGAAGAGCCCGGAGGTCCCGGACTCGGCGGCCTCCATCGCCGAGGCGGTCCAGCGCTGATCCGCCTGCGATAACCCGTTCCACCCGAGGGGCGCTCCGTGAGGAGCGCCCCTCGGCGTTTTCCGCCGTACCTCGGTCACGGTGCGGTCACCTTCCGGCTGAGAAGGCGAGAACCGGTATCACGCCACCGGGCGTAGTACTACACTTTGTAGAGTCCGCTCGCGGTATGCCATGAGCGCGTGCGGACGGGATGTCATCCCTGCGGCGTACCGGACAATCCGCTGCGGGGCGGACGCGTAGGACCGGGCGTACGGGGGAAGCTCGGTCCGCCCGGGAGACATCCCGGTGGTAGGAGGACCGGAGTCCCATGCGGTCGGGACACGCCCTGTGGGCGAATGGCGGTCCGGAAGTGCACAAGCCTTGGAGGCACCTGATGCGCCTGTTGCACGACGACGGGACGCTGGTTCACCTGGCCTACAACGCGGGCGTACATCCCGCCGAGGATCTGGAGAACCTGATCGCCCATCTCACGCGCTACGCCGTGCCGGTGCGCAGGAAGCTGGGGGTCGACCGGCTGGGCATCGGACTGTGGCTCGCGCCCGCCGTGGCGGACCACCTCATCGCCGATCGCATCGAGCTCGTACGGCTGCGCCGGTCGCTGGAGGAGCGCGGTCTGGAGTGCGTCAGCCTGAACGGCACCGGCGGGCGCAACCAGGAGGTTCCCGGCCCTGACTGGGCCAAGCCCGAGCGCTACCGCTACACCATGGCGCTGGCGAAGATCCTCGCGTTCCTGCTCCCCGACGACGTGCAGTCGGGCAGCATCTCCACGATTCCGATCGGCTGGCGCCGCGACTGGCCCGCCGACCTGCACTCCATCGCCTCCCGCCGGCTCGAACGGCTGTCGCGCGAGCTGCGCGGCCTCTACAGCGTCACCGGCAAGACGGTCAGGGTCGGCTTCGAGCCCTGGCCGGGCTGCGTGCTGGAGACCACCGAGCAGGCCCTTGAGCGGGTCTGCGACATCGACTCCGATCATCTCGGCGTCTGCCTGGACGCCTGTCACCTGTCCTGCGGCGCCGAGGAGCCCGACGCGGCGCTGCGCGGGCTGGCCCTCGCCGGGGCGCCCGTGGTCAAGCTCAGCCACGTGCACAACCACAGCCAGGAGATCCCCAGCACCCAGCCGGTGATCGCCGACACGCTCACCGCGATCCTGTCCGGGGCGGTGAACGGCACCGCGCACGTCGAGGTGGAGGCCCACGACCTGACCTCCCCCAAGGCGAAGGGCCCCGCCGCCCTGGTGGCGAGGCTCGCCGACGAGCTCGACTGGACCCGCCGCCACCTCACCGCGCTCGGCCTCAAGCTCGCCGCCTGACGGGCGCCCCGAGCGGCGTCAGGAGGGCAACTGGTAGGTGCCGTCGGGGAGGACCTCGGCCAGGCCGTCGTCCAGGAGGCCGTCCAGTGCGCGCTCGCGCTGCACGTGGTCGGCCCAGACGGCGTCCAGCGCCTCCTTGGGAACCGGCCCGTGCGCCTCGCGGAGCACGGCGAGCAGGCGTCCGCGGCACTGCCGGTCGGTCCCCGCGTACGTCTGGCCCTGCCGCGCCGGGCCGTCGTGGGCCGGACGCCCGGCCAGCCGCCAGGCACACTGCGCGGTGACCGGGCAGCGCTCGCACCGGGGGGCCCTGGCCGTGCACACCAGCGCGCCCAGCTCCATCACGGCCACGGCCCAGCGGGGCGCGCCCACCGGGGGCACCAGCGACTCCGCGAGGCGCCGCTCGGCCGCCGTGGGCGCCTTCGGCGGGTACTCCTCGCCGCGCACCGCCCGGGCCAGCACCCGCCGCACGTTGGTGTCGAGCACCGCGTGGCTGCCGCCGTACGCGAAGCTGGCCACGGCTGCCGCCGTGTAGTCGCCGATCCCCGGCAGGGCACGCAGTTCGTCGTAGGTGGACGGTACGTGGCCGCCATGGTCGGCCGTGATGGCGCGGGCGCACGCGTGGAGGTTCAGCGCCCTGCGCGGGTAGCCGAGCCGCCCCCAGTGGCGTACGGCCTCGCCGGGGGACTCCTTCGCGAGCGCCTCAGGGGTGGGCCAGCGCTCCATCCACTCGGTCCAGACAGGCAGCACCCGGGCCACGGGCGTCTGCTGGAGCATGATCTCGCTCACCAGGATGCCCCAGGGGGTCGCGTCGGGGCGCCGCCAGGGCAGGTCGCGGTTGTGCTCGGCGTACCAGTCGAGGATGGGCTCACGCAGGGAGGCGGACACGCCCCGACTGTACCGAGCGAGCCGGAGGGGCGCGCCGGTGTCTGGACTGAGGAGCGAGCGGGGAGCGAGGAACGAGCGACTCCGAGCGACGAGGGAAGTGTTCATTGCGCGCCTCCGGCACGACCACCGGATAAGAGCGCCCCGATGAGCGAAGCGGGAAACACGAGCGCCGCGCCGCGGAGCGTACGGCGCTCGATTGCGCAAAGACCCGGCGAGGCTGTGATCTGGGAAAGGACAAGGTTCAGCGAGGCGTTTCCTCTGACCCGCCAGGGCTCTCCATACTGTCCGTATGGATCCGGACACTTTCCGTGGTGACGTGGGCGTCGAGGGGGCGGACGTCTACTGGCGCCGCCGGGTGTCGGTGCTCACGGGGATGCTCGTCGTGGTGGCGGTCGTGGCATGGGCGTGCAGCAGCGCCTCCGGACGGCCGGACGAGACCGCAGCCGCCGTCAAGGCGACGCCCTCCGACCGGCTGGTCGTCTCGCTGCCCGCCGGCCTTGCTCCTCCGAAGACGCCCGCCGCCTCCGGCGCCGTTCCGGGGCAGCCGTCGCCGTCCGCCTCCGCGGGCGTCGCGCCCTCGCCCGGCAAGCCGCGGCGCCCCGGCGACCCCTGCGACGAGAAGGATCTCGTGCTCGCCCTGCAGTCCGGTCAGGACGTGTACGGCAAGGGGGTCACGCCGACCTTCCTGCTGACGGTCGTGAGCACGGGCAAGGTCGAGTGCACGGTGGACGTCGGGCCGCGCACGCTGGAGATGCGGGTGCTGTCGGGCGGCGAGCGCGTGTGGTCGACGGCCGACTGCGTGGCGGGCGACGGCGTGGACAGGCAGTTGCTTGAGCGCGGCATCCCCTACGTCCGCTCGATCCGGTGGGACCGCCACCGCTCGGGGAGCACGTGCGCCGGCAAGCGGTCGCCCGCCGACGCCGGCACGTACGTCGCGACCGCGCACTCGGGCAGGCTGAAGAGTCCGAAGATCGTCTTCCACCTGCGCTGACGAGATCTACAGGTAGCGCTCCAGGATGGACGACTCGGCGAGTCTGGACAGCCCCTCGCGGACGCTGCGCGCCCGGGTCTCGCCCACGCCGCCGACGGCCTGAAGATCGTCGGTGCTGGCCGCGAGCAGCTTCTGCAGGCCGCCGAAGTGGCTCACGAGCCGGTCGACGATCGCCCCGGGCAGGCGGGGGACCTTGGTGAGCAGCCGGAAGCCGCGTGGGCTGACCGGCGTGTCGAGCGCGTCGCCACCGTGGTGACCGAGGATCTGGGCCACCTTCGACAGGTCGAGCAGGTCGCCGGAGGACAGCTCGTCCAGCTCCCGCATGGCGTCGGCGTCCCCGTACGGCCGTGCGCCGAGCGTGCCGGGCGCGTAGTCGCGGATGATCTGCACGCGGTCGGTCTCCACGCCCGCGAACAGCTCGTCGAGCTGGAGGGACAGCAGCCGCCCGTCGGTGCCGAGCTCGACGACGTATCCCTCGATCTCGCGGGCGATTCGGCGGACCATCTCCAGGCGCTGGACGACGACGGCCACGTCGCGGACCGTGACGAGATCCTCGATCTCCAGGGCCGACAGGTTGCCGGAAACCTCGTCGAGCCGCTTCTTGTAGCGTTCGAGCGTCGCCAGGGCCTGGTTGGCCTTGGACAGGATCGCGGCCGACTCCTCCAGCACGTAGCGGATGCCGTCGAGGTAGAGCGCGATGATCCGCATCGACTTGCTGATCGCGATGACCGGGAGCGAGGTCTGCCTGGCCACCCGCTGCGCCGTGCGGTGCCGGGTGCCGGACTCGTCGGTGGGGATGGCCGGGTCGGGCACGAGGTGCACGGCGGCCCGCACGATCCTGAGGTGGGCGGTGTCGAGCACGATCGCGCCGTCCATCTTGGCCAGCTCGCGCAGGCGGGTCGCGGAGAACTCCACGTCGAGCGTGAACCCCCCGGTGCAGATGTCCTCGACCGTGCGGTCGTACCCGAGGACGATCAGGCCGCCGGTGTGGCCGCGCAGGATGCGCTCCAGCCCGTCACGCAGCGCCGTCCCCGGGGCGAGCGCGGCGAGCACGGCCCTTCTGCGGTCGTCGATCGCCTTGTCGTTGTCCAGCACATGCACCCCAGTGGGCTCGCCCGGTCGTTATCCGTCAGACCGTCTTCCTACCGATCCCTTGTCGCGGCGAGATCCGCGAGGCGCTCCGCGGACGCCCTGTGAAGCCCCTCGGGGGCGCGGGGGCGAGGCCACGGCCGACGGGCAGGCAACAGAGTTTACCGGCGTGACGCCGTGCTCACCGGTGTGACGAGGGATCACCTGGCCGATCTCATGAGGTTGAGCGCGTCCCAGACGTTCTCCACCTCCGTGACCTCGAAGCCGGGCGCGAACGGCGTCGTACGGCCGGCCGGCGAGCGCAGCGCCACGAGGCGGCCGCGGCTCGCCGACGCCTCCAGGCGTGGGCCCTCCTCCTCCAGGGAGCCCGCGGGCACCAGCGCCCTGGTGAAGCCGAGCCGTGCCGCCTCGGCCAGCCGCCGCCGCACCTCCCGCACGGGCCGCAGTTCGCCGGCCAGGCCCACCTCGCCCAGCGCGACGAGCCCGGTGGGCAGGGCCTGGTCGCCGGCCGCGCTGACGACCGACAGCATCAGCGCGAGGTCCACGGCGGGGTCGGTCAGGCGGATCCCGCCCACGGTGGCCGTGAAGACGTCGCACTTGCCGATCTTGGCGTTGAGCCGCCGCTCCATGACGGCGAGCACCATCGCCACCCGGTAGGAGTCGAGGCCGGAGGACGTGCGGCGGGGCTGGGGAGCCTCGGTCGGGCCGACGAGGGCCTGCAACTCGGCCGGGATCGGCCGGGTGCCCTCGATGGTCACGGTGACGCAGGTGCCCGGCACCGGCTCGGGATGGCGGGAGACGAACAGCCCGCTGGGGTCGGTGATCCCGGTGATGCCGCGCTCGTGCAGGTCGAAGCAGCCCACCTCGTCGATGGGGCCGAACCGGTTCTTCACCGCGCGCACCAGCCGCAGCCGCGAGTTGCGGTCGCCCTCGAAGTGGAGCACGACGTCCACCAGGTGTTCCAGCACCCGGGGGCCGGCGATCGTGCCGTCCTTGGTCACGTGGCCGACGAGCACCGTGGACATGGCCCGCTCCTTGGCGAGGCGGACCAGGTTGCCGGCGACCTCTCTGACCTGGGTCACACCGCCGGGCACTCCGGTCGCGTCGGCCGAGCCGATCGTCTGGACCGAGTCGACGATGAGCAGGCTCGGCTGCACCTTCTCGACGTGCGCCACCAGGGCCGACAGGTCGGTCTCCGCGGCCAGGTAGAGCCTGTCCTCGATCGCGCCGATGCGGTCGGCCCGCATACGTACCTGGGCGGCCGACTCCTCCCCGGTCACGTAGAGGACGGTCTCGCCCCGCGCGGTGCGGGCGGCGGCCTCCAGCAGCAGGGTCGACTTCCCGATGCCCGGCTCTCCCGCCAGAAGCACGACCGCGCCGGGGACGAGGCCGCCGCCGAGCACGCGGTCGAGTTCGGGGACTCCGGTCGTCCGCGAGCTGACGAGCTCGGCCTTCACCTGGCCGATCGGGACGGCGGGGGCGGAGACCGCGCCCGGCTTGACCACGTGGACGCCCTGCCGGGCCCCGGCTTCCTCGACCGTGCCCCACGCCTGGCACTCCCCGCACCTGCCGACCCACTTGACCGTGGTCCAGCCGCACTCGCCGCACCGGTACGCCGGTTTCGCTGCCTTGCTCACGTGCGGGAGGTTACCGGCCGCCGCCGACAATCCCTTCCGGAAAGCGGCGGCAGGGCGGAGAACTAGTCTTCGGGCTTCTCCGGCACGTAGAAGGCGGTGGTGCCGGCGACCGCGGTGGTCACCACGTCGTCCGGTGCGCCGGAGGCCCGGTATGCGTCGCCCCACAGGTCGCTGCTGAGCCTCATGAGCTCCCGTGCCTCCTCCGACCGCTCCCACGCCGAGGGATCGTCGATCATCTCGCCGCGCAGGTGCAGCCCGAGCCCGAGCACCGCCAGGTCCCAGCCGACGCCCGTGGCCCCCGGCCCGAACTGGTCCCAGAACTCCGGCGGCACCACGGCGACGTGCTCCAGTTCGAACACGGTGCGTCCGTCGCCCTGCGCGCTCAGCCGCACCTCGACCTCGCTGAAGCCGGGGTTCTCGCCGAACAGCCAGCTCACCCGCAGCAGCCGAGGCGGCTCGCACCGCAGGATCTCCCCGCCCGCGTTGCCCTGGAGCTGGTAATGCCCGCCGAGCTTCAGTTCGCCGCTCACCGGAAGGAACCAGCGGCTGATCCGTTCGGGGTCGGTGCAGGCGTCCCACACGTCCTCGATGCCGGCGTCGTAGGCGCGCCGCAGCAGCACCGTGCGGGCCTCGCCTTCCGGCAGGTCGCGCGCGCCGACCGCGCGGTGAACTTGGTTGATCTGGTCGATGAAGTCGCTCATGGCCGCTCTTCCTCGTCGGTCCGTCCGTCGTGGGCTGCGTGGGCATCGCCGCCGCTGTGCCGCCGTCCGAGCCGCCGCTCCCGTCTGCCCCGCGCCAGTTCGGTGTCGAGCGCGTCGAGCCGCTGCTCCCAGAAGCCGCGGAAGCGCGCCAGCCAGGCGTCGACCTCCCGCAGAGGCGCGGGTTCCACGGCGTACAGCCGCCGCGTGCCCTCGGCCCGTACGGACGCCAGCCCGGACTCGCGGAGCACTCGCAGGTGCTGGGAGATGGCCGGCTGTGAGATCCCGAACTCGGCGCGGATGACCGAGGTGAGCGCGCCCGACGTCTGCTCGCCTTGGGAGAGCAGCTCCAGGATCCGGCGTCGCACCGGATCCCCCAGCGCGTCGAATGCGTGCACGCGCCCACTATGCCGAGGGCCGCTTATAAAAGTCAACGCTTATATAAGCGACCCTCGGTGAACAGGCGTGACTAGAAGTGGCCCGCGAGGTCGGCGAGCAGCAGGCGCTTGGGCTTGGCACCTCTGATCTGCTGGACGATCTCGCCGTCCCGGTAGAGGTTCAGCGTGGGGAAGCCCAGGACGTTGTAGCGCTGGGCGATCTCGGGATGGTCGTCGGCGTTGATCTTGGCCACGGTGAGGCGGTCGCCGTACTCGGCGGCGATCTCCTCCAGGATCGGGGCGATCATCTTGCACGGCGGGCACCAGTCGGTCCAGAAGTCCACCAGCACGGGCTTGCCGCTGCGCAGCACCTGCTCGTCGAAGTTCTCCGCGGTCAGCGTGATCATGACTCTCCTCGTCGTGTCAGGAGACAGCCGGGGCAGGCCTCGGCGAACTGGGCGGCCACCTCCGAGCGGCGGGCCAGCAGGTCGCGGATCTGCCGGTCGATGTCGGCGAGCTTGCGCCGGTAGACGGCGACCGACTCGGGGCAGGAGCCCCCGGACGGGTGCCCGGAGCGGAGGCAGTCCACGAACGGGCGGGCGTCCTCCAGCGTGAAGCCGACCGCCATCAGCTCGCGGATCTCGCTGACGATCCGGACGTCCGACTCGTCGTACTCGCGATATCCGTTCGCCGAGCGGCGCGACCGGATGAGCCCCCGCTGCTCGTAGTAGCGCAGCGCCCGGGTGCTCACTCCCGCGCGCCGGGCCAGCTCGCCGATCCGCATCGGCCCCTCCTCGGCTGTCCTGGTCACGACGGTAAAGGTTGACGCCGGTGACAAGGTCAAGCCCGGACTCAGAATTCCCGCCATCTCAGGACGTTCGGGTAGGGAATCTCCAGGCCCTCGACCTCCCGCAGCGCCTCGCCGGCCACCTCGGGCGTGAACTCGATGCGCAGCACCGCCTCCAGGTCGGCCCTGGAATGGAACGTCATCCGCAGGTCCAGCTCCGCGCGCCGCCAGCCCTGCCGCGACCAGAAGCGCTCCACGGCCTCGGGGGAGTACGACGGCAGCGATCGGCGGAACCAGCGGCCGAACGCCCCGCGTGAGGCGTCCACGTCCACCACGAAGGCCACGCCGCCCCGCCGCAGCACCCGTCCCAGTTCGCGCAGGCCCGGCTCGCAGCCGGGCCCGAAGAAGTACGCCCAGCGCGCGATCGCCACGTCGGCCGAGGCGTCGGGGAGGGGCAGCGCCTGCGCGGCGCCCGTACGCACCCTGACGTTGGGCAGCGACGCGCAGCGGGCGGCGGCCTGGGCGGCCAGGCCGCCGTGCGGCTCGACGCCCACGACCCGCCCGGCGGACGCGGCGAGCGCGGGCAGGTGGAAGCCGCTGCCGCAGCCGATCTCGACCACGGTCGCGCCGTCCCAGGGCCGTACGGCCCGCATCGCCGCCTCGGCCGCGCCCGCGGGTCCCACCGCGAGGTTCTCCAGCTCGTAGATCTGGGGAGTGTTCCAGATGTTCGGACTGGGTACGGCCCCGCTCACGATCCGTGCCATGCGCCCCACATTAGTTCGCGACCTTGGGTAGTTGATTGTGGCGAAGCGGCGTACGGCGCGGGTGCGGCTTAGGCTGGATCCGTGAACGGGCGCAGGGAGCGAACGGACGGCCACGGCCACGGGACTGGAACGTGCCCGTGGGCCGCCAGGGGAGGCTGGCCTCATGAGTGACATCCGCGTGCCCAGCGGCAAGGTGGCGCTGTCGACGGCGTCGGTGTACCCGGAGCGTACGCCGGACGCCTTCGAACTGGCCGCCCGGCTCGGGTACGACGGCGTAGAGATCATGGTGGGACAGGACCCGGTCAGTCAGGACGTCGAGGTCCTCCAACGGCTGCGCGACCACTACCAGATCCCGATCCTGGCCGTGCACGCGCCCTGCCTGCTGGTGACCCAGCGGGTGTGGGGCCGCGATCCGTGGCTGAAGCTGCGCAGGGCCCGCGAGGCGGCCGAGCGGCTGGGCGCGCAGACCGTCGTCGTCCACCCGCCCTTCCGCTGGCAGCGCGACTACGCCAGGGAGTTCGAGAAGGGCCTGGCCCGGATGCGCGAGGAGACCGACGTCGTCTTCGCCGTGGAGAACATGTTCCCGCTGCGGGCCAGGGGCAACGAGGTCGTGCCGTACGCGCCGGACTGGAACCCCATCGACTACGACTTCCCCGACGTGACGCTCGACCTGTCCCATACGGCGGTGTCCGGGTCCGACGCGATGGAGATGGCGACCAAGCTGGGCGAGCGGCTGGCCCACCTGCACCTGGCGGACGGGGTGGGCACCACCAACAAGGACGAGCACCTGGTGCCCGGCCGGGGCTCGCAGCCCTGCGCGCCGATCCTGGAGCGCCTGGCCGGCAACGGCTACCGGGGCCTGATCGTCCTGGAGATCAACACGCGCAAGGCCACCAGCCGCACCGAGCGGATCGAGGACCTGACCGAGGCGCTCGCCTTCGCCAGGCTCCACTACGCCGCCTCGTCCACGGCCTCATGAACGAGCGGCTCGCGGACAGCCACCGGGTCTTCGACCGCGTCTCCCAGGAGTACGACGCGGCGAGGCCGCACTACCCGGAGGCCCTCTACCTCGCGCTGGAGACCCTGTCGGGGGTCCGGCTCGCCGGGGCGACCGTGATCGACGTCGGAGCGGGCACGGGCATCTCGACCCGGGGCCTGCTCGACCGCGGCGCCCGGGTCGTCGCCGTGGACCGCGGCGAGCGGATGCTGGCCCGCCTGCGCTCCCGGACGTCCTGCCCGGCCCTGCTGGCCGACGGGAACGACCTGCCCTTCCGCGCGGGCGCGGCCGACCTGGTGACGTACGCCCAGTCGTGGCACTGGCTCGACCCGGCGCTGTCGGTGGCCGAGGCCGTACGCGTGATCGGGAACGGCGGCGCGGTCGCGGGCTGGTGGAACACGGTGGACCCCGGCAAGGCCGACTGGCTGGCGGCCAACCAGGTGCGGCTGGCCGAGTCGTGCCCCGGCTATATCGGGCCCGTGCTGCCCGGATGGAGCATGCCGGCGATCGCCGCGGCCATGTCCGACGCGGGCCTCGCCGTGGCCGAGACCTGGGTCGACTGGACCAGGTCGGTGCGGCTGGAGGACTTCCTGACCGACCTGCGCTCCCACTCGTACATGGCGAGGATGGAGGGCGACGTGGTGACGGAGCTGCTGGCCAGGGAGCGCGCCGAGCTCGGCCGGGTCTTTCCCGACGGGCGGCTGACCGTTCCCATGCGCGTGTATCTTGCGGTGGGCCGCAGGGGCTGAGCTGGAGCGGGGAGCGACGTGACGACGGAGGTGCCGGAGGTCTCGGGCGGCAGGCGGCGACCGGGGCGGCGGCCCGGCCGTCGTCCGGGCGCGGCGGACACCCGCGGCGAGATCCTGGCCGCGGCGCGCAGGGTCTTCGCGGAGAAGGGGTTCGACAAGGCGACGATCCGCGGCATCGCCAGGGAGGCCGGTGTCGATCCGGCTCTCGTGCACCACTACTTCGACAGCAAGGAGGGGATGTTCGTCGCGGCCATGCGGCTGCCGATGGACCCCTCGACGGTGCTTCCGCTCATCCTGTCCGGGCCGCGTGAGGAGGTCGGCGAGCGCCTCGTCCGCTTCATCCTCACGATGACGGCGGACCCGGCGGCCAGGGAGCCGCTTCTGGGGCTGGTGCGGACGGCGATGGTGAACGAGCAGGCCGTCGGCATGATCAGGGAGTTCTTCACGACGGCCGTACTCGGCCGGGTGGCCGAGGCGCTGGACGTTCCGCCGCTGCGGATGGAGGCCGCCTTCGCGCAGTTGTTCGGCGTGGTGATGACGCGGTACATCCTCAGATTCGAACCGCTGGCCTCCGCCGACGTCGAGGAGATCGTCGCGCTGGTGGGCCCCACCGTGCAGCGCTACCTGGCCGGATAGATTACGAGCGCCCCTCTCATACCCTCTTGTAGAGCTTTGTTCTAGTATCGTGCCGTCGGCGGGAAACGCAGTGACAAGTGCCACTCGCCGAGCGTGACCAGGATAAGTTACTCACCGGTACCATTCGGGAAGTGTAGGCGTTATCCACAGGGCGGGACTCAACCGCCCGCGCGAGGGCGCCGCGCCCCTACGCTGGCCGCCGACGTTCGATATGGGAGGGACTCGTGCTCTGGGTAGCGATTGTGGGCCTCGTCGCGACCGCTGTGGCGGTCGCGCTGGCGGGCCGTCGCGTGCTGTTCCTCTACCGGCTCGCCACGAGCGGCCAGCCGGCCCCGGAGCGGATCGAGTACGCCAAGGAGCACGCCGGCGCTGAGATCAAGGCCCAGTTGGTCGAGGTCTTCGGCCAGCGCAAGCTGCTGAAGTGGACCCCGTCCGGCACCGCCCACTTCTTCGTCATGTGGGCGTTCTTCATCCTGCTGACCGTCTACATCGAGGCGTACGGCGCGATCATCCAGGGTGCGATCACCGGGCACTCGGACTTCCACATCCCGCTGATCGGGACCTGGCCGGTGCTGGGCTTCCTGCAGGACTTCATCGCGCTCGCCTGTCTGGCCGGGCTGGTCGCGTTCACCGCCATCCGGATCAAGAACTCGCCGAAGAAGCTGGGGCGCGGCTCCCGTTTCTCCGGTTCCCACCTGGGCGGGGCCTGGCTGGTCCTGTTCATGATCTTCAACATCATCTGGACGCTGTTCCTCGCCCGTGGCGCCGCGGCCGCCAACGGCAACTTCCCCTATGACTCGGGCGCCTTCGCCAGCCTGGCCATCGGCAAGATCCTGCCGCACAGCGAGCTGCTGGAGCAGATCGCCCTCCTGCTGCACATCGGCCTCATGCTGGTGTTCCTGGTCATCGTGGTGAACAGCAAGCACCTGCACATCTTCACCGCGCCGCTGAACGTGCTGTTCTCCCGCCGGCCCGACGGCCTGGGCCCGGCCCAGCCGATGCGCAGCAACGGCACGGTGCTCGACTTCGAGGAGGCCGACCCCGAGGTCGACGTGTTCGGCCGCGGCAAGATCCAGGACACGACCTGGAAGGGCTTCCTCGACTTCTACACCTGCACCGAGTGCGGCCGCTGCCAGTCGCAGTGCCCGGCGTGGAACACCGACAAGCCGCTGTCGCCCAAGATGCTCATCCTCGACCAGCGTGACCACGCCTTCGCGGTCGCGCCGTACCTGCTGGCCGGGGAGAAGGAGAAGGAGGGCTTCTCCGAGGACGTGCTGGCCCTGCTCGACAAGCCGCTCGTCGGCGAAGACGGGGTCATCCACCCCGACGTGTTGTGGTCGTGCACGAACTGCGGCGCCTGCGTCGAGCAGTGCCCGGTCGACATCGAGCACATCGACCACATCCTCGACATGCGCCGCTACCAGGTGATGATCGAGTCGTCGTTCCCGTCCGAGGCGGGCGTGATGCTCAAGAACCTGGAGAACAAGGGCAACCCGTGGGGCATGTCCGAGATGAAGCGCGCCGAGTGGATCGAGGAACTCGATTTCGAAGTCCCGATCATCGACTCAACGATGCCCGAGGACGTCGAGTACCTGTTCTGGGTCGGCTGCGCCGGCGCGCTGGAGGACCGGGCCAAGAAGACCACCAAGGCCGTCGCGGAACTGCTGCACATCGCCGGGGTCAAGTTCGGCGTGCTCGGCCCGATGGAGGCCTGCACCGGTGACCCGGCCCGCCGCCTGGGCATGGAGTTCCTGTTCAACATGCTCGCCCAGCAGAACATCGAGACCCTCAACGAGGCCGGGGTCAAGAAGATCGTGGCCACCTGCCCGCACTGCTTCAACACCCTCGCCAACGAGTATCCGCAGCTCGGCGGCACCTACGAGGTCGTGCACCACACCCAGCTGCTGGCGCACCTGGTCGAGGAGGGCAGGCTCACCCCGATCACCCCGATCGAGGAGAAGATCACCTACCACGACCCGTGCTTCCTCGGCCGGCACAACAAGGTGTACGCCCAGCCGCGCGACATCATGGCCAAGGTGCCGGGCGTCCAGGCCCAGGAGATGCACCGCTGCAAGGAACGCGGATTCTGCTGCGGCGCCGGCGGCGCGCGCATGTGGATGGAGGAGCGCATCGGAAAGCGCATCAACACCGAGCGCGTGGACGAGGCGCTGACCACCGATCCCGACACCGTCTCCACCGCCTGCCCGTTCTGCCTCGTGATGCTCGGTGACGCGATCAACGAGAAGAAGAACGCCGGTCAGGCCAAGGAGTCGCTCGAGGTCGTGGACGTCGCCCAGCTCCTCATCAAATCCATCAAGCTGGGGTAAAGCAATCTTTGCCGCGATCGTGAACTTTTTGTGGAAATCACCGGTCAAGGCGATGGAATGAACCGTGTTTCACAGAAGAGTGACAAACGCTTTCTCCACATAACAGGAAAATCACGGTAACCTCAACGTTGGCTCAATCGACGGGGAGGGGGCTGGACGGTGGGTGTGGTCGTCATCGACGCGGAGGTCACCCTGGCGGACGTCCTCTCCCTGCGTCTGGCCATCGCCGAGCCGCTGGCGGACGGCGCCCGCCTGGTCCTGCGGAAACGCGGCGCGGGTGAGGAACGGCGGGTGACGCTCGGCGCCTCCGGCGAGCGGGCGAAGGACGCCAGCGTCGCGGTCTCCCTCGCGCCTCTCGACCTCGGTCCGGGCCGCTGGGACGCCTACCTCGAACAGGACGGCGTCCGCGCCCGCATCCAGAGCGCCGATCCCGGGTTCTCGCTCGACCGCCTCGACGCGTACGCGCTGGGCCGGCGGACCTTGGCCTACCGGGCCTACCGCACCCGCAACGGATTCCTGGCCCTGAAGATAGATCCGGCGGAGCCGGTCGCCGACGTCCGCGCGGTGTGGTTCCGCGAGGGGCGCTTCGAGGTGACCGGGCTGCTGGCCTACACCGGCCTGGACGACGACGATCAGCACCGCCACGCCACGCTCGCGTTGCGTCACAATGATCCGGGCCACAGTGGTACGGGCCGCAGCGATCCGGCCGCGACGGTGCGGGTCGCCGCCACCGTCCAGGGGGTCCGGTTCCACGCCGCGCTCTCGCTGTGCGACGTGCTGGCCGCCACCCCCGACTCGCAGGGCTCCTGGGAGCCCTACCTGGAGGTGGACGGCGTCGACCGCGAACTGCCCTTGGGCGCCAGGCTCGACGACGTCGAGGGCAAACGCCGCCGTGTCCACTATCCCCGTGCGCTCGTGGACGGCGTGCCGATCCGGCCCAGCTTCACTCCGGGCGACGAGTTGCTGCTGGAGGTGGGAGCGTGAGGATCGCGTTCCTGCTCCCCTCGGCGTACGGCATGCGCGGAGACGTGCGGGCGATGCTGAACCTCGCGGGAGGGCTGGCCTCACGGCACGAGGTGGAGGTCGTGAGCGTCCGGCGCACCAGGGAGACGCCGTTCTTCCCGGTCGACCGCCGGGTGACGCTGCGCTGGCTCGTGGATGCCCGGCCAGGTGTCCATCACCTGCTGCCCCGGGGACAGGTGCGCACCGAGGTGGCGCTCTGGCGGATGCTGCGCGGTCTGCGCTCCGACGTCCTGGTCACCACCCGGCCGACGCTGAGCGTGCAGGCCGCCAGGTATGCCCCGCGAGACGTCGTCCGCATCGCGCGGGAGTGGGGCAAACCGTCGGTGCCCGGCCCGGTGCGCCGGTTCTATCCCCGTCTCGACGCCGTGGTGGCGAGCACGGACGGCCGGCGGGACGAGTGGGTGCGGCTGCTCGACGACGACCTGTCGGTCCACGTCATCCCCGACGCCCTGCCCGAGGCGCCCTGGCCGCGCTCCCGCATGGACAACCGCATCGTCAGCGCCGGGGGCCGGCTGGTGCCCGGCAAGTCGTACGACCAGCTCGTGCGCGCCTTCGCGATCGTCGCCGACAAGCGGCCCGACTGGCGGCTGCGGTTGTACGGCGGAGGCCCGGAGGAGCGGCGGCTGCGCGCCCTCGTCCGCGACCTCGACCTGCACAACCACGTGTACTTCATGGGCACCACCCCCGACCTGCCCGGCGAGTTCGCCAAGGCGTCCATCGTCGCGGTGCCGTCGCGGCACGAGCTGCTGGGCATGACCGTCATCGAGGCGCTGAGCTGCGGGGTGCCGGTCGTGGGTTTCGCCGGATCCCGCGGGCCCGCCGAGTTTCTCCGCCCGGGCCGCGACAGCGTGCTGGTCCAGGAGGGGGAGGGCGGCGACGCCGAGTCGCTCGCCTGCGCGCTGCTCACCCTCGTCGACGACGAACGCCGCCGCATGAAGCTGGCGGCCGGGGCGCTGGAGACCGCGTCCGTCCACGCCGCGCCGGCCGTCGCGGTCCGCTGGGAGGAGCTCATGTACGGCCTGCGCTCCCGCCCCTGACCCGTCAGGTCCGCCAGCGGGTCACAACCCGATCACAAGGGCCTGTCGTGATGCTGGGGTCCCGTAGAAACGATGATGATCGTGGAAATCGGGAGGGAAACGGCATGACGAACACGGCTGTGCGTCTGGGACGCTCGGTGGCGGCGACGGCTCTCGCCGTTGGCGTCGCGCTGGGCGGTGCCACGTCCGCGAGCGCGGCGGAGAGCGCGGCGGGCAGCACGGCGGCGAGTGCGGCCACGCGGCTGGGGCCGTACGGCTACGGCGACGTGAAGCTGGGGATGAGCGCCAAGCAGGCCCAGAAGACCGGCAAGATCGTCAAGAAGCTCGGCGGCGAGGGCTGCTCGGGCTGGGATCTGAAGGCGCACCCGACCCCGAAGGACAGGGTCGGCCTGTTCATCTCGAAAAAACTCGGCGTGGCCGCGATCTTCGGGTTCAAGGGGGTCAGGACTCCGGAGGGCGCCGGGATCGGCTCCACCCTGAAGCAGCTGAAGGAGGTTTACCCTCGCCTCAGGACGGCGGCCAGCGGTTTCCCCATCACCAAGGTCCCTGGCAACCCCAAGGCTTCCTACTACTTCCTGCTGCGCCACGGCAAGGTGTACGAGCTGGCCCTGACCCTCGACAACCAGGACTGCTTCAACTAGACGGCGGTGGGCTGACTCAGTCGCCGGGCTCGCCGAGGTGCGCGGCGGCGGCGGAGACGGAGTCGTGGATCGGCAGTTCCGTGTCGAGGCCGGTGATCCTGAGCATCCGGGCGAAGCGCCCGTGGGCGCCGCTGAGCGCCAGGCGCCCGCCGGCCGCGCTGACGGCGGCGAGGGCCCCCATGAGGACGCTCAGCCCGGTCGAGTCGCAGAACTTGAGTCCCTCGGCGTCGACCACGATCCGGGGCGGCGTACGCAGCCCGACCGCCTCGGCCAGGCAGGCGCGCAGCGAGGAGGCGGAGGCCAGGTCCAGGTCGCCGAACATCCGGATGACGACGACGTCCTCGTCCAGGACGGTGAGCATGGAGAAGGTGTCGGGCTGTCCGTGCCTTCCCTGTTCCACTCGCGCTCGCCCCTGCTCACCTGGCCCTGCCGCCCGGCCGTCGCCTCACGACCCGCCGGAGCTGTCCGTCAATGATTGCACATGGCAAATGATGCCCGGGCCGGACCGTCAGGATCGTTCCCTGCGGACGAGCAGCATGGCGACGTCGTCCGGGACGGGTCCGCCGACGTGCGCGACCAGGTCGCGTTCCAGCAGGTCGAGGGCGGCCTGCGGATCGCCGGCCCGGAGCAGGCGGGGCAGCCGGTCCTCCAGGGGATAGAAGGCTCCGCCCCGGTCGCGTGCCTCGATCACGCCGTCGGTGTAGAAGAGGATCTGGTCGCCCTCGCGGAACGCGCATCCGTACGGCTCGGGGCCGGTGGGGGAGAGCGCGACCAGGCCGAGCGGCGGCGCCTCCTCGCGCGGTTCGAGCCGCTGGACACGGCCGTCGCACGTGAGCAGCAGGGGCGGCGGGTGGCCGTAGTTGAGCAGGCAGATCTCGTTCTCGCCCACCTCCGCGAGCACGGCGGTGACGAACTTCTCCCCGCCGAGCCGCCGCGCGAGGTGGTCCTCCAGGCACTGGCCGACGGCGGCGAGCGTCGGCTCGTCGTAGGCGGCCTCCCGGAAGGCGCCGACCACCGAGGCCGCCGTCTCCACGGCCTCCAGGCCCTTGCCCTGCACGTCGCCGACGATCAGCCGGACGCCGCCGGGTCCCCTGGTGATGTCGTACAGGTCCCCGCCGATGCGGGCCTCCACAGTGGCGGACGTGTAGGACAGGGCGATGCGCAGATCGCCCGTGTGGCGGGGCACCGGGCGCAGCAGCACGCGCTGGACCGCCTCGGCGACGAGGCGGACATTCGCCAGCGTGCGCTCTCCCTCGGCGCGGAGCCGGCACGCGAGTACGGCGGCCGCGGTGACCCCGACGATCGCGACCAGCGTGATCGTGATCAGCGGGCCGCCGAGCAGGTGGTCGTGGTAGGCCAGCGGCACGGACAGGAGGAGCGCGACCAGCCCGGCCAGCGCCGTGTGGCGCGTGCCGCCCGTCACCGCGGCGAACGCGGGCCCGAGCGTCAGCAACGGCAGCAGGCCCAGGGCGGGCCCGGCGAGCAGGTCGAGCACCACCACCGCCGCCATGGCGGCGAACGGCAGCGTACGGAGGACAGCCTGGGTTCCCATCCGCGACTCCCGCGTCGCTACGAGCCGGTTCATGGATGCATTCCCGGCACCGCCCGCCCTACCCGCCGTATCGGAACGGCGACGCTGGATACCGGTTACGGGTATCGTTGAAGGATGCACGGGTACAGCGGGGACAAGCAGGCCTACCTCACCCGCCTGCGCCGGATCGAGGGACAGATCCGCGGGCTGCAGCGGATGGTGGACGAGGAGGCCTACTGCATCGACATCCTCACTCAGGTCTCGGCGGCCACCCGCGCCCTCCAGGCGGTGGCGCTCGGCCTGCTGGAGGACCACATCGCCCACTGCGTCGCCGACGCGGTCAAGAGCGGAGGCCCGGAGGCCGGCGAGAAGGTGAAGGAGGCCTCGGCGGCCATCGCCCGGCTCGTCAGGTCGTGATGCTCTGTTGACGATCGCCCGCCCGGGCGGCCGGACGGATCACCCCGGGTGAGCAACCGTCCCGGGCCCACCATATGCCCGGGACGGTCCGTGCTCTCAGTGCCTTCAGCGGCTCGCCGAAGTCCGCAATCCGAGCGCGTTGTCGAGCTCTTCCAAGGTCAGTCGGTTCTCCGTGATGTTCACGGCCTCCAGCACCTCGGCGTAGAGCGCGATTTCGTCCAACGCGACACGGTCGTGGACCCGAGAGTCCAGGTCGTCGTGCCCCACCGCGTCGTCCTTCCTTCCGCAGCCCACACCCATCACGAGGTTACGTCCGGGTACCCTGCCGCGACATGGCCCATCGTGACCATTCCGACCCGCACCCCTCGTCCCTCCGGGACCATTTCCCCGATACTGAGATCACAATTCGATGAAAAAGACGGTGATGAGGGGAAGGGATTGCTAAAGCGGAGGTAAGGACGAAATATCCGAATTGGATGTTTCGAACAGCCAACCACCGGACTCGTCCAGGTCGGGCTTGCGCCGCTCCGCCGCCTCCTGCGGGCGTGGGTCGTCCCGCTGGTGGATCAGGCACTTGACGACCGCGGAGCATACCGCGAAGCCCTGGGGCGGCGCGGGCGTGCCGGTCAGGGCGCACCAGGCCAGGCCGGTCGCGTACGCGGAGCCGAGCAGGGCGGCGGCCGTCTCGCGGTCGGGCGGGATCAGCCCGGGCGGCAGTTCGCCGCCGGCCGGCCAGCAGCCCCGCAGCGGGTGGGTGGGCTCGGCGAGCGCGAGATAGAGGGCCTGCCGGAGTTCGTCGTCCATCCACGGGTAGAGCGCGGTGACCACCTGCGCGGTGCGTGAGCTGCCCGGCGCCGCCCAGGCGGGCTCGGACACGCCGCACACGCCCGCCAGGTCGGCGGCGAGCAGCGAGGCCGCCACGGCCCGCGGATCCATCCCGCGCGCGGCCGTGTATCCCAGGGCCTCGACCAGGTCGTACAGGGTGTGCCGGAAGTGCTCGCCCGGCGCCCATTCGGGGAGGGTGGCCGGGACGAGATGCGGCGGGCAGCGCGCCAGCCAGGCCTGCCGTACGGCGCCGCCGGGCATGGCGTGCTGGTCCAGCCAGGGGCTGCCGAGCAGCGGCTCGGCCATCGCGATCAGCGCGTCGGCGCGCGGCCGGAACCGGGGGTCGGCGCGCAGCACGGTGGCGGTCTCGGCCATCAGCCCGGCCAGGCGCAGGCCCGCCTCCCGTGCGCCGGAGCGCATCCGTTCTGCGTACAGGGCCACGAGCGCGTCGAGCGAGCCCATGGGCAGCCAGCGCACCCAGTCGTCCCCGGGCAGGGGCCGGGCCAGGAACTCGCCGAACATCGACAGCATGACCTCGTTGCCGTCGAACGCCGGCGCGTAGGCGCACCACATGATCGTGCCCCACACGGCGGCCACCGTCGCGGCCACGTCGCGGGCGAATACCTGCTGGTAGACGCTGTCGCCGAGGGGGAAGTCCTCCCGGCGCAGCCCGCGGTGGGCGAGCAGCAGCGCGCGGAGCCGTTCGGTGATCTCGTGCGGGACGTCCGGGCCGACGAACGCCTGTGTGGAGCCGCGGTCGTACGCGAAGTCGGGACCCGCGGGGATCAGCGCGGGCGGGATCGCCACGCCCGGCGGGCTCGGCCGTGCGCCGGAGCGGACGGCCGGATGCAGCGGGGGCGCCGACAGATGCCAGCGGCCGTCGACGCGGTCGAGGCGATACCAGCGGGCGTGCGCGCCGAACAGCCACCGGGCGCCGTCCGGCGTGACCAGCGCCCGCTGGGCCAGGGTGTGCGCCCGGGTGACCGGGGGGAGCAGCGTCCACCGGGGGTCGCCGACGACGGCGCGCACGTCGCGCTCCATCGTCGTGAAACCGTCCCAGTACACGCGGCAGTGCTCCTCCGTCCTCCGGAGAGGACGGCTTCTCGCTCTCCCGGTTGAGGCAGCCGGAGTAGACGACGGCCAGGCACTGACCGATGCCCCCTCCGGGGCACACGTATGCCGGGACGAACTCCGGTGGTCCCCTCGCTGGATCCGATGGTAGCTCGCCGGTCCCGGAGGCGGCGGGAGCGCGTGCGGCGGAGGCATGGTGCGGTGGAGACCGTTGGTGAAAGTTTCACGCGTCGCGGGGCGCTGATCAGTGCATATGCGTATTTCTCCGGGTTAAGGCGTATCTCGGGACACGCCGGCCACTTGGCATGGGCTGCCGTGGCGTATTCCATAGGTGCTCGTGACGGAGATCCAGCAGGCCGGGGCCGCCCGCGAGCGGGGCGCGGACGAGGCATCGGAGAAGATGGCGCCCGTGGACACCTCTGGCGGGACGGCGACCGGTGAGCAGACGGGGCCGCACTCGCGCCGGAGACGCTGGGCGATGTGGTGGCTCAGCCACTCGCCCGACCGCACGGCCCTGCTCATCTGGTTCTTCTGGCAGGTCGCCTCGTACGTCTACCTGATCCTCGCGGCGCCTGGCCGTACGGAGGACGCGATCCTCGACCGGTTCAACCGGTATGACTCCTACAACTTCATGGACATCGCGCGGTACGGCTACGACGGCCGGCCGGACGACCCGGACGCGCCGCGGCTCGTCGCGTTCTTCCCGGGCCTGCCGCTGCTGCTGCGCTCCCTGCACCTGTTCATCCCGGACATGAGGCTCGCCCTCGTCCTGATCTCCTTCGTCGCGAGCGCCGTCGTGGCGGTGGCGCTGTCGCGGCTGAGCGAGTCGTATCGGGAGGGCAGCGGCCCCTGGGCCGTGCTGGCGTTCTTCCTCAGCCCGTTCGCGGTGTTCCTGCTCGCCGGCTACACGGAGGGCCTGTTCCTCGCGCTGGCCATCCCGGCGTGGTTGCTGGCCCGCCGGGGCCGGTGGGAGTCCGCGGCCGTGTGCGCCGCCTTCGCGTCGTCCATCCGCATCTCCGGGCTCTTCCTCGCCCTCGGCCTGGTCGTGCAGTTCCTCGTCTCGCGCGACGGGCTGCGTGCGCCGAAGGGATGGCGGAACGCGCCGTGGCTGGTGCTGCCGGGCGTGCCGGTGCTGGCCTACATGATCTACCTCTGGCACCGCACCGGCGACCTGATGGCCTGGAAGGCGGCGGAGGCGCAGTATTGGGGCCGCTATCCCGCGGCGCCCTGGAACGTGTTCATCGACACCTGGCACAGGTCGCTCAACGAGCCCGTCCTGGCGACGTCGTACCGCGAGGAGATCCTGTCGGCGATCGTGCTGGTCCTGCTGATCGTCGCGCGGCTGGTCCGGCGCAACTGGGCCGACGTCGCCTATCTGGCGCCGCAGGCGGTGGCGCTGCTGGCGATGTCGTCGTTCTACATGTCGGTGGGCCGGGCGTCGCTGCTGTGGTGGCCGCTCTACATCTCAGTCGGCGTCGTCGGCAGCCGAAGGCCCTGGGTCATGATGGCTTACCTCTCGGTCGCCGCACCGGTGTGGGCAATCAATGTCGGAAATTTCACCACAGGCGCCTGGATTGGTTGATCACCTCTGACTAGCTTCGCCACGTATGGGGGCACTTGTCGCAGGAGTGGCGATTGTGGCGCTTGTGGTGGCCAGTCTGCCACCGGTCGCCGACACCTACCGGGTGAACGTCCTCACCTACAACGTCTGCGCGGCGGGCAACAGCGCCGGCACCTGCGTACATGACCTCACGCCCCAGCGCCGCAGGACCTGGGCCGGGCAGGTCTCCGCGCTGATCCGGTCCAGGGACGTGGACGTCGCCTCGTTCACCGAGATGTGCTACGCCCAGGTGGGCCTGCTCCGGCGTGAGCTGCCCGGCTATCGCCTGGTCTGGTATGGCTACGCCAAGGGCGGCGGGCCGGGCCGCGAGGACCGGTGCCGCGCCCTGTGGAGCGACCTGACCCCGGACACGGCCCCGCCGGACGGCAAGACCTTCGGCATGGCGCTGGCGTTGAAGAACGGCGCCGAGGGCCCGCCGCTGCGGCGGCTGCTGCGCGCCGACCACGCCCCGGCCGTGCCCGGCGGGACGATCCACCCGCGCGGCCTGCTCTGCGCCACGGGCCGGGTCGGCCCGCGCCGCTCGGTCTGCTGCGTGACCCACATCTCCGACACCGAGACCCCGCGGCAGGTCACCGGACTGGTGTCGGCGTACGCCCGGGACGCCCCGGTGATCCTCACCGGGGACTTCAACCGCGAGCCCGGCCACGACCAGCTCACCGACGTGTACGGCATGGGCCTGGGCGACGGCGGATACACCGAGGTCGACGCCGAATCGTGCGGGGTCGCGCGCCGGGGCGGCGAGCCCACCACGCGCGGCGGCCGGAAGATCGACTACATCTTCGCGACCGAGGCCGACTACCGTCCCGGCGGAGCCGAGGTCATCAGGACCGACCCGGAGCTGTCGGACCACCTGGCGCTGGCCGGCACGCTCATCGGGACCGAACCGAGGCCGCGGCGTGACGGCGGGCCTTGGCGAGGTAGTTGTCCGGCGTACGCGCGAAGGAGGCGCGGTCGTCGTCGGTGAGTTCACGGACGACCTTCCCCGGCACGCCCGCGACCAGCACGCCCGCCGGGATGCGGCGGCCGGGCGGCACGACGGCCCCGGCCGCGATCAGGGACCCGGCCCCGACGACCGCCCCGCCGAGCACCACCGCCCCGATGCCCACGAGGGCGCCGGTCTCGACGTGCGCGCCGTGCACCATCGCCCGGTGGCCGAGGCTCACCCGGTCTTCCAGGATCGCCGGCTCGCCGGGGTCGGCGTGCAGGCAGCACAGGTCCTGGATGTTGACCTCGTCGCCGACCTCGATGCGCTCGTCGTCACCGCGGAGCACAGAGCCGTACCAGACGTTCGCGCCACGTCCGAGCCGCACCCTCCCGACGACCACCGCCCCCGGAGCCACCCATGCCTCGGGATTGATGATCGGCGTGGCGTCGTCGTCCAGGTCGGCGATGTACGGCATAGGGCCATGATCCCATGAGCTCCGTGCCGGGCTCGGTGCGGCCTCCGGTTTCGCCGGCCGCCTGGGGCGTTCAGGTTGCGATGTGCGACGGATAGCAGGAAAGTCGTGTCCTGGCTGCGTTACCGTCGTTATCTCCAACCCCAGGGTTTCTCATGACGAATCAGACCGACAACTTCCCCGACCTGATGAGTGACGACTCCTTCGAAGTCGTGATGCGTGGGTACAGCCGCAGGCAGGTCCACGACTACATGGTCCGGACCCGCAACCAGATCCGGGACCTGGAGGAACGGCTCGCACGCACGATCGACCAGGCGGAGCAGAGCCGCCTGGAGCTGGCCGAGGCGCGGCGGCGGATGGCGGAGTCGCCGCAGAACCCCGACGAGCTGGGGGAGCGGCTGAGCCAGATACTCAAGCTGGCGCAGGAGGAGGCGGCGGCCAACAAGGAGGCGTCCGAGGCGGAGGCCAGGATGCTGCGCGAGACCTCGGCGGCCGAGGCCGAACGGCTGGTGACGTCGGCGCGTGAGCAGGCCGACGCGATCAGGGCCGCCGCCCAGGAGGAGGCCGAGCGCCGCGTCGCCGACGCCACCGCCACGGCGGAGCGGCTGCTGGCGCAGGCGGGCGCGGACGCGGAGGAGACGCTGGGCACGGCCCGCGCCGAGGCGGAGGAGACCCTGCGCTCCGCCCGCGCCGAGGGGGAGCGGCAGCTCACCGTCGCCCGGATGGAGGCGGAGCGGCTGCTCACCGAGGCGCGCGGGCAGGCCGAGGCCATGCTCGCGGCGGCGCAGCAGCGGGTGAACGCGCTGGACGAGCACACCGGCCGCCGGGTGGCCTACCTCACCGACACCCACGCGGAGGTCGTGCGCCGGCTCAACGAGATCGGCTCGGTGCTCGGCGACCTGATGCACCGCGAGGCCGCGGCCGGCCCGCTGATCGACGAGGCCGCCGTGCTGCCGCCCGCGCCGCAGGTGCACGCCATCGCCGCGGGCGTGCCGGATCCGCAGCACGATCAGCAGCACGAGCCGGTCGAGGACCCGGTGCAGGCCCTGGAGGCCGCGCCGTCCGGGCACGAGGCACATGACGTCGCCGTCCAGGGGCGGATCGACGGCGACGAGGACGACGCGGTCCTCATCGTGGACGACGGACGCCACGAGAACGGCCACGACGTGACGCCGTCGCCCGAGGACACCGACGTCAACCTCGGCCGCGTGCGGCGTGCCCTGCCGGACGGGGAGTCGGTGGCCAACAACTGAGCCCGGCCGTGCCGATGACCCTGTGATGCCTCACGCACGGCGGGCCGCGCCGGAGTGCCCGGGCTGATGCGAGGCTTCGAGATCGCACTGCTTGGCCCTCAGACTGGCCCGCCTTCGGACGGAGCACGTGAGGACTGGTAGCGGAAGCCCCCGCCCCCGATCGGGTCGGGGGCTTCCGCGCTCATGGATCGGCGGAGCGGGCCTCCTGCTCGCGCAACAGCTCACGCAGTCCGTCGGGCTCGTCGGCGTCGATGGTCATCGCGCATCCCGCCGTCCGCTGCGCCGAGGTGAGCGGGTGGTGCCGAGTCGCCCACCACCGGCCCGCGTCACTCCGCCAGATCGTCCACTCCGGGAACTCCCGGGCGATCTCGGCGAGGCGTCGGTCCAAGGACATCCGTACACCTTCCCTCGCCGTATGCCCGGTGTTCTTGACGTCTCCTCCTCAAGGTGCGGGACATCTCTAGAGAAATCAATGATCGGGATAGTCAGGTCAACCTTGCCTCTTGACCTAGGCGTCGAAGTCGTACTGGAGTACATACGACGCCGCGTCCAGGATCATCTCGTTGACCTCGACCGGCACGCCCCCTTCCGCGAAGGCCACCCGGGTGACGGAGATCACCGGCGTGCCGGCCGGAAGGTTCAGCGACTCGGCCTCCCCGGGCAGCGGCATCCGCGCCCGCACCTCCTCGCTGAAGTGGACGGGAGGCCGGCCGAGTTCGCCCAGCCGGGCGTACACGCCGCCGGGACCCGTGTCGGGCAGGACGACCGCCGTACCCTCCACGAGATCGGCGGGAAAGTGGGAGGCCGCGAGCTGAACCGGACGGCCGTCCACCGAGTAGCGGCGCCGGCGCACCCACACCTCGCCGGTGCCCAGCACGCGGGCGATCTGCTCGCTCGCCGGCTCGCGCAGGATGGTCACCTCGTCCACGACGTACGACCGCCCCCGGGTGTCGGAGTCCCAGATGGCCAGGCCCTGGGCCCACTGCTCCCGGGAGAGCCGGCGGGATCCGTGGCGGCGGATGGGGCGAAACAGGCGCACGTACACGCCCGATCCCCGCTTCGGCACGGCCAGCCCTTCGTTGATCAGCACGGCGAGCGCCTGCCGTGCCGTGGCCCGTGCGACGCCGTGCTCTTTCATGAGCGCGTTTTCGCCCGGTAGCCGGTCCCCATCACCGAGCGCTCCGGACAGGATCTGTTCGCGCAGCCGGTCGGCGATGCGGCGATAGATCGGGGACTCGTGATGCACCGGGCTTTCCGTCACGTTTGATCACCCTCTGTCACCAACGGGGGTTTGGCGTCTCCAGAGAACTTGCCCCGTCTTGTCCACGATCGCACAGAGTCTTGGGTGCGTCTTGTGCTTACTTTGAGCTGATCGTGCCGGTGTGGCGATCTCTGGGGGTTATAGCCGTCCGCTACCGTGGAACGGTCCCCTCCGGTATTGCCGGCACCGGGAACGCTCCGTCATCGCCATCACGACAAGATCGGATATTTCGGTACATAATGCGGTGACGAAGGAGTTGCCGATGGTTCTCAGCCGTGCCGAATGCCAGGACCTCGACGTCAAGGACCCGCTCGGGGGGTTCCGGGACGAGTTCTCGCTGCCTCCGGGGGTCGTCTACCTGCTGGGCAACTCGCTCGGCGCGCTGCCCAGGCGTACGCCGGAACGGGTGGCCCACACGGTCGAGACCGAGTGGGGGGTGCATCTCGGGGCGAGCTGGAACACGGCCGGCTGGTGGGACATGCCGCAGAGCACCGGCGACCGCATCGCGCCGCTGATCGGCGCGCGCCCCGGCGACGTGCTGGCCGGCGACTCCACCTCGGTGAACATCTTCAAGGTGGTCACGGCCGCCCTTCCGCTGCGTCCCGGCCGCCGTGTGATCGTCTCCGACCTCGACAACTTCCCCACCGACCGGTACGTGGTGGAGGGCGCCGCCCGGGCGCTCGGCGCGTACGAGATCCGGGACATCGGCGAGGCCGGCCGTTCGCTGGAGGACGCCCTCGGCGAGGACGTCGCGCTCGTGCTGCTGTCGCACGTGGACTACCGGACCGGTGCGGCCAGGGACATAGCGGCGGTGACGGAGCTGGTCCGGGCGGCCGGCGCGCTCATGGTCTGGGACCTGTGCCACAGCGCCGGGGCGCTGCCCGTGCGGGTGGGCGAGGCGGACTTCGCCGTCGGCTGCACCTACAAGTACCTGAACGGCGGGCCCGGCGCCCCCGCCTACCTGTACGTCGCGCCGCGCCACCAGGACGCCGTCCACAACGTGCTGTCGGGCTGGCACGGCCACGCCGCGCCCTTCGACTTCGAACCTCACTACCGCCCCGCGCCCGGTGTGCGCCGTTTCGCCACGGGCAGCCCGCCGATCCTGTCGTACGCCGCGCTGAACGCGTCCCTCGACATCTGGGAGCGGGTGGATCTGAACGAGGTCAGAGCCAAGAGCCTGGCCCTGACCTCGCTGTTCATCGATCTGCTCGACGATCTCGTCGATCCGGGGCTCGGGCTGACCCTGGCCACCCCGCGCGACCCGGAGCGGCGGGGAAGCCAGGTCAGCTACCTTCACCCGCAGGGTTACCCCGTGGTGCGCGCGCTCGCGGACCGGGGGGTGGTGGGTGACTACCGCGAACCGGACTTCGTCCGTTTCGGCTTCGCCCCGCTGTACCTGCGCTACGTCGACGTGTACGACGCGGCGACGGCGCTGGCCGAGGTGCTCGGCGAGGAGCTGTGGCGGGACGAGCGCTACGCGCGACGGCTCACCGTCACCTGACCTGCGTCAACGGCCGCGGCGGGCCAGCCCGGCGACGATGTCCCCGGCCAGTGCCACGCAGCGGTCGCAGATGCGCCCGCCCTCGCCGTGGACCATGTGGACGCGCGGGCCTGGCGGCCTGCGGCAGAAGGAGCAGGCGGCGTCGCGCTTCATGCGGCGGTTGACCAGGTGCCGGTGGGCGAAGGCGGGCGTGAAGCGCCTGCGCGTGCCCCGCCTGATGTACCCGAACCGCTCACCGATGGCGGTCCAGGACGCGCCGGCCTCACGGGCCCGGCACACCGCGAGGTCGAGCAGGACGTCCACCTCGCCGCCCGGTTCGCCGGGCAGTTCGCGGCACAGAGCGATCGCGGCGGACAGGATTTCCAGGGGGTCTTCGGGGTCGGATGCGCGCGAGCGGGCTCGCTCGAGTAACTCAGATGCCTCCATGGCGGACACCATAGGCCGCCGTACAAAGACGATCAAGCGCGCCCGGGGCGCGACCGGGGGCTCACGCTGCGTAGGCTGGGCCGGTGAGAATGCCCGAGGGGCGGGCGCGGGAGCTGTTCGCGGCGGCCCGGGTGGCCCGCCTCGCGACGGCAGGAGCCGAGGGCGCGCCGCGGCTCGTCCCGGTCACGTTCGCCGTGCTGCGGGACGGTGAGAAGGACACCGTGGTGACGGCGGTGGACCACAAGCCGAAGGCCACCACCGACCTCCGGCGATTGCGCGACATCCGCGACAATCCCCGCGTCTGCCTGCTGGCCGACCACTACGAGGACGACTGGGAACGGCTGTGGTGGGTGCGCGCCGACGGGCACGCCCACGTCGTGGAGGGCGGCGCCGAGCGTGAGCGGGCCGTGGCGTGGCTGGTGCGCAAGTACGCCCAGTATCGCGAGCGTCCCCCGGCCGGGCCCGCGATCCTCGTCCGGGTCGAGCGCTGGTCGGGCTGGTCGTACGGCGAGGTGTAGCGGGAAAGGCCGAGGTGTAGCCAGGAAAGGCGTGGTCAGGCGGCCGGGAAGGGGTCGTCTCCCCGGGCGATGGTGTCGAGCATGCGGGCCGTGAACGCCTGGGCGGCGCGGTGGATGCCGGGACCGAAGCTGACCCTGGCGACGCCGAGGGCCGCGAGGTCGCGGATGGCCGGCACGCCGGGCCGGAACAGCACGTTGATCGGGCCGCCGATCTCCCGGGCGAGCGCGCCGATCACCTCGGGGTCGCTCGCGAGGATCGGGTAGACGCAGTCGGCGCCGGCCTTGAGATAACGGCCGCCCCGGTCGAGCGCCTCCGCGAGCCTCTCGCCGGGGGTCCCCGAGCCGTGGATGAAGGTGTCCACGCGGGCGTTGATCACGAGGCCGGTCCCGGCCTCGGCCGCCGCCGCCCGTACGGCGGCCAGGAAGTCCGCCTGCTCACCGGGGTCGATCAGCGCTCCGGTCGCCGGGTCGGAGTCCTCCAGGTTGCAGCCCGCGGCGCCCGCGGCGGCGAGCCGTTCGACGAGTTCGGCGGGCTCCAGGCCGTAGCCGCGCTCGACGTCGGCGGTGACGGGGACGGCCACGGTCCGGGCGATGCGGGCCACGGCCGCGAACATCTCGTCCACCGGCGTGTCCTGCCCGTCCTCGTAGCCCAGGACGGCGGCGACGGCGGCGCTTCCGGTGGCGACCGCGGGGAATCCCGCCGCTTCGACGGCGCGCGCCGACGCGGCGTCCCAGGCGTTGGGCAGCACGACGGGGTCGCCGGGCACGTGGAGCGCCCGCAGGGCCGCCGCCTTCTCGTGGATCGCCGGCTTCTCGTGGAACTCAGTCACGAGGACACCCTAGAGAGCCCGGCAGGCAAGAACGCCAGCCATTGACCGGAAATGAGGGGAAACCGGTCCTGATTTGAGGGGTCGACTCTGGTGTCGCGGCGCTCCTGCCATTGGATACGCTCGCGAAACCGGCCCCCCGATCCCCCGACCCCACCTCGTCAGGAGAGTTTCATGAGCGACATCGACAGCGCCGCCGACCAGGCCGGGGCGGACAGCCGTCCCCGAGTGGACTTCTACTTCGACCCCGTCTGCCCCTTCGCGTGGGTCACCTCGCGGTGGATCCTGGAGGTCGAGAAGCAGCGCGACATCGACCTGCGGTTCCGGGTGATGAGCCTTTCCGTGCTGAACGAGAACAAGAAGGACCTGTCCGACTTCTATCGTGAGGCGGTGCCCAGGTGGCGCGGCCCGGTCCGGGTGTGCATCGCCGCCGCGCAGCACCACGGCGAGGGCGTGCTGCGCGACCTGTACACCGCGATGGGCACCCGCATCCACAACCAGGACAACAAGGACTACGGGGTCGTGGCCAAGGAGGCGCTCGCCGAGGTCGGGTTGCCGGTCGAACTGGCCGACGCCGCCGGCACCGACGAGTACGACGAGGCCCTGCGCCGGATGCACCACGAGGGCATGGACCCGGTCGGCGACGAGGTGGGCACCCCCACGATCCACATCGACGGCGTGGCGTTCTTCGGCCCGGTGATGACCCGCATCCCGCGGGGCGAGGAGGCCGCTCGCATCTTCGACGGCGCCGTCGCCATGGCGAAGTTCCCCTACTTCTACGAGATGAAGCGCAGCCGCAACACCGACCCCGAATTCGACTGACACACTCGCGGCCGGGCGGCGCCTCTCACCTCGGCGGCTCCTCGGGGGGCCGCCGGGGCGCCGCCTTGCCCGTGCTCCTGAACAGCGAACGCATGGTCACCAGCGCGGGGGACCTGTCGTCGGACCGCCTGGCCAGGCTGATCGTCCGGTGCAGGCCCGGCGGGGCGAGCCGCCGTACGCCGAGGGGGTTTTCCGCCAGCTCGGCCACGGTCCTCGGCACGAGGGCGAGGCCCATGCCCCCGCTGGCCAGGGCGCACGACATGCCGTAGTTGCCCGTCTCGTACGCCACGACGGGCGGCGTCAGCCCCTCGCGGCGGAAAAGCGCCTCGAGCGCCTCCCGGTTGGCCAGCCCGCGCGAGCCGCTGATCAGCGGCCGGCCGGCGAGCTCCGGCCACGGCAGCGGCTCGGCCGAATCGGTGAGCGCGTGCCCGGGGGCGGCCACCAGCACCAGCTCCTCCACCAGCAGCGCCTCGACGGTGACCCCCGAGGGCGACGCGGGGGCGGGCTGATGTTCGTAGGTGTGCGTGAGCACGAGATCCGCTTCGCCCGCCGCCAGCGCGGGCAGCCCGGACGGCGGTTCGTACTCCCTCACATTCACCTCCACGGCGGGGTGAGCCCGCCGGAACGCCGCGAGGACCGGCGGCAACAGGTGGATGCCGGCGGTCGTGAACGTGCCGATCGTGATGTGGCCGCCGGACAGGCCGGCGAGCGCGGCCAGGCCGTGCCGGGCCCGTTCCAGCTCGTCGAGCACCCGCCGGGCGTGCTCCACCAGCAGCTCGCCCGCCGCCGTGAGCGTGGCGCCGCGGCGGTGGCGGATCACGAGTACGGCTCCCGCCTCCCGCTCCAGCTTGGCGATCTGCTGCGACAGCGCGGGCGGCGTGTAACCGAGACGGGCGGCGGCCCGGGTGATCGAACCGGCCTCGGCGACCGCCACCAGCGCCGCGAGGCGCGTCACATCGTGCATGAAGCAATGCTTAACACCGCCTCGCCAAATGTGACATACCTCACGAAGGCTCCGCTCCCGCATCCTCGACTCACGACCCGAGGGGAACTGGAGGAGCGGATGACCACAACACGACCGACCCGGCCGTTCGAGGTGTGCGTGATCGGAGCGGGGCCGCGCGGGATGTCGGTGATCGAGCGGCTGTGCGCCAACGCGCGGCGGCTGCCGCCGCGGGCGCGCGTCCTGCTGCACGTCGTGGATCCGTACCCGCCGGGAGCCGGGCAGGTGTGGCGCACCGACCAGCCGGGCCAGTTGCTCATGAACACCGTCGCCTCGCAGGTCACGCTCTTCACCGATCCCAGCGTCGACATCCGGGGGCCGCTGGAGACGGGCCCCAGCCTGTACGAGTGGGCCCGGCACCTGGTGCTCTTCGCGGACAGCGGGCTCTCGCCCGAGGGCGTCGCCGAGGACGTGCTCGCTGAGGCGCGGCGGCTCGGGCCCGACACCTATCCCACCCGCGCCTTCTACGGCCGCTACCTGCGCTGGGTGTTCGAGCGGGTGGTCGCGCGGGCGCCCCGGCAGGTGGAGGTGCGGGTGCACGCCACGCGGGCGACCGCGCTCGACGACGTGCCCGGCACCGGCGCGCAGCGGGTGGTGCTCGAGGACGGCACCGTGCTCGGCTCGCTCGACGCGGTGGTCCTGGCCCAGGGGCACCTGCCGGTCGAGCCGTCGGCCGCCGAGCGGGAGGCGGCCGCGTACGCCGCCGCCCACGGCCTTGTCCACGTGCCGCCCGCCAACCCCGCCGACGCCGACCTGAGCACCGATATGAGCAGGGTGCGGCCGGGGGAGGCGGTGGTGCTCCGCGGGCTCGGGCTCAACTTCTTCGACCATATGGCCCTGCTGACGCTCGGGCGCGGCGGCCGGTTCGAGCGCGGTGAGGCGGGCCGGCTCGTCTACCGGCCCTCCGGCCGCGAGCCCCGCCTGTACGCCGGATCGCGCCGGGGCATCCCGTACCAGTCCAGGGGGGAGAACCAGAAGGGTGTCGAGGGCAGGCACGAGCCGCTGGTGCTCACGCCGAGCAGGATCGAGTCGCTGGCCGCGCGCTCGGCCGCCCGAGGCGGGCTCGACTTCCGCGCCGACCTGTGGCCGCTGATCGCCAAGGAGGTGGAGACCGTCTACTACGCCACCCTCCTGGCGCGGCGGGATTGCGAATGCATGGCCGGCCGCTTCCGCACCGCCTACCTCCCCCACGCCTGGGGTGACGCCGGGGAGGCCATGGTGCTGGACGCCTTCGGCATCGGCCCGGCGCTGCGGTGGGACTGGGAGCGTGTGGCCGAGCCGTACCGGGGGATCGGTTTCAGCGGACCGGACGACTTCCACGAGTGGCTGACCGCCTATCTGCGCACCGACCTGGCGCAGGCCCGCGAGGGCAACGTCAGCGGGCCGCTGAAGGCCGCCCTCGACGTGCTGCGCGACCTGCGCAACGAGGTCAGGCAGGTGGTCGACCACGGCGGGCTCACCGGGCGGTCGCACCGCGACGACCTCGACCGGTGGTACACGCCGCTCAACGCCTTCCTGTCCATCGGGCCGCCGGCCGAGCGGGTCGAGCAGATGATCGCGCTCATCGAGGCGGGCGTGCTCACCGTCGTCGGCCCCGACATGCGGGTGCACGCCCGTGACGGCGCATTCGAGGCCGAGTCGGCCGCCGTGCCGGGCTCCGCCGTGCGGGCCAGGGTGCTCGTCGAGGCGCGCCTGCCCGAGATCGACCTGCGCCGCACGGCCGACCCCTTGCTGCGCCACCTGCTCGGCACCGGCCAGTGCCGGGCGTACGTGATCGGCGGGCGGCGCGGCGAGGACGGCCACGAGACGGGCGGTCTCGCGGTCACCCGTCGGCCCTACCGGCTCCTGGACGCCGACGGCCGGGCCCACCCGCGCCGCTTCGCGTACGGCGTGCCCACGGAGTCGGTCCACTGGGTGACGGCCGCGGGCGTGCGGCCGGGGGTGAACTCCGTGATCCTGGGCGACTCCGACGCCATCGCCCGCAGCGTCCTCGCGCTGACGCCCGCGCGGGCCCTTCCGAGCCGCCGCCGTGCCGCCCGCGTGTCCGCCGGACCGCGTACGGCTCTCGCCGCCTCTGGTTTCGGAGGCTCGTGCGACGCGTCGCGGGCGGGCGTCCGATGAGCTCGGGTGCCGACCAGGGCAGTGACCTGGATCTGGGCCTGCTGTCTCCGGTCCGGGTGGGCTCGGCGGCGGAGCGGGCGACCGGCGACGGCGCGTGGCTGCGCGCGATGCTCGACGCGGAGGCCGCCCTGGTCCGCGCGCAGGCCCGGCTGGGGGTGGTCCCGACGGCGGCCGCGGAGACGATCGGCAAGGTGGCGCAGGCGGGCGGCCTCGACCTGGCGGCCCTGGCCCTGCGCGCCCGTGAGGCGGCCAACCCCGTCGTGGCGCTGGTCGAGGACCTGACGGCCGCCGTGGCGGTGGTGGACCCGGCCGCGGCCGAATACGTGCACCGCGGCTCCACGAGCCAGGACATCATGGACACGGCCGCCATGCTGGTGGCCGCCCGGACCCTCGACCTGGTCACCGCCGACCTGGACCGGGCCGCGACCGCGCTCGCGGAGCTCGCCGCGCGGCACCGCGACACGCTGATGCCGGGCCGCACGCTGACCCAGCAGGCGGTGCCCACCACGTTCGGCCTGAAGGCCGCCGGGTGGCTGCACGCCGTACAGGCCGCCGTGGTGCGGCTGCGCCGGGTGCGCGCGGAACTGCCGGCCGAGCTCGGCGGTGCGGCCGGCACGCTGGCCGGCTACGTGGAGTACGCGCGGATCGCCGGGGTGCCCGACCCCGAGGCGTACCCGGAGCGGCTGATCGCCGCGTTCGCCGCCGAGGTGGGGCTGGCCGAGCCGGTGGTCCCCTGGCACGTCCTGCGGATCCCGATCGCCGACCTCGCCGGGGCGCTGGCCCTCACGTCGGGGATGCTCGGGAAGATCGCCGTGGACGTGCAGTCGCTGTCACGCACCGAGGTGGCCGAGGTCGTGGAGCCGGCCGCCCCCGGCCGGGGCGTGTCGTCGGCGATGCCGCACAAGCGCAACCCGGTCCTCGCCACCCTCGTCCGGTCGGCGGCGATCCAGGTGCCCGCGCTCGCCGCGAGTCTCCACCAGTGCCTGCTCGCCGAGGACGAACGGCCCGCGGGCGCCTGGCACGCCGAGTGGCAGCCGCTGCGCGAGAGCCTGAGGCTGGTCGGCGGGGCCGCCGCCGTGACCGCCGAACTGGCCGAGGGTCTCGTGGCGTTTCCCGAGCGCATGCGGGCCAACCTCGCGCTCACCGGCAGCCTGACCGTCACGGAACGGGCGGCCGCCGTGCTCGCGCCGGTCCTGGGGAAGGGCACCGCCAAGCGGCTGCTCGGGGAGGCGTCCGCGGTCGCGGCCGCGTCCGGGCGCCCCGTCGCCGAGGTGCTGGAGGAACTCCTGCCCGTGCCCCGGGGGCTGGACCTGGCCGGGCTGTTCGACCCCGCCGAGTACACGGGGGCCGCCGGAGCACTCGTCGACCGCGTTCTACGCTGCTGTCCAGACGAGTGAGGAGGTCTCGCGTGACCGGTCACGTCCTTCCCTTCGGGCCGTCGAGCCCGATCATCCAGGCCCCCATGGCGGGCGGCGGATCCACCCCTGCTCTGGCGGCGGCGGTGTCCGGGGCGGGCGGCCTCGGGTTCCTCGCGGCGGGCTACCGTACGGCGCGGGACGTGCGCCGGGAGATCGCGGCGGTGCGTGAGCGTACGGACCGGCCGTTCGGGGTGAGCGTCTTCGTCCCCGACTTCGAGGTCGTCCGGGAGGAGCCGCGTGATGCCGCGGCGGTGGCCCGCTATCGCGACGAGCTCGCCCCCGAGGCCGAGCGGTACGGCGTGACGCTGCCGGAGGCCCCCGCGTGGGACGACGACGAGTGGGACGCCAAGATCGACCTGCTGGTGGACGAACGGGTGCCGGTGGCCGGTTTCACCTTCGGCTGCCCGCCGCCCGAGGTGACGGCCCGCCTCCACGACGCCGGTGCCGTGATCATGATCATGGTGAACACCCCGTGGGAGGCGGTAGCGGCGGCCGAGGCCGGCGCCGACGCCGTGGTCGTCCAGAGCTCCGGAGCGGGCGGGCACCAGGCGGCCTTCCTGCCCGCGCCTCCCTCCTGGGAGGCTCCCGACGACCTGCCGGAGCTGGTGGCCCTCGTACGGGAGGCGACCGACGTGCCGCTCGTGGCCGCCGGAGGGATCATGGACGGCGCGGACGTCGCCGCCGTCCTCGCCGCGGGCGCGGTCGCGGCGCAACTGGGCACCGCGTTCCTGCGCACCCCGGAGAGCGGGGCGCACCCCGTGCACAAGGCCGCCCTCGCCGATCCCCGGTTCACCCGCACCGCGTTCACCCGGGCCTTCTCCGGACGTACGGCGCGCGGCCTGGCCAACCGCTTCATGGCCGAGCACGAGGCGTCGGCGCCCGCGTGCTACCCGCAGGTGCACCACCTGACGAAGGGGCTGCGCCGGGCGGCCGCGGAGCACGGCGACCCCGAGGCGATGGCTCTGTGGTGCGGCCGGGGATACCGCCGCTGCCGCGACCTCCCCGCCGCCGCCCTCGTCGAGGCCCTCATGAAGGAACTCGCCACCGCCCGCGCCTGACCGCCACGCGCGCTGCCGGCGATCAGCGGGGCAGGACCTGCGCCCGCACGCCCGGCAGATCGTCGAAGGCCGCGGACGAGTCCATCGTGACCACGGTCCGTGCGGTGGCCGCCGCCGTCGCCGCGATCAGCAGGTCGTAGGCTCCGCGCGTCTTGCCCTCACGCCGCACATGTGCCATCAGACGCGCGTGGACCCTGGCGACGTCGGTTGTGTACTCCTCGACAGGGATCAGCGCGAGGACCTGGTCCACGAACGCCTGTCGCGCCGGACGTCGTGCCGCATCGGCCAGTTCCACGCCGACGAGTAACTCGGCGATGGTGATCGCGGCGACGGCCACGTCGTCGGCGTCTTCAATGACGGAGTCCACCTCGGCTTTGCCTCGCTCCGCCGCGATCAGGACGCCGGTGTCGAGAATCAGGCGTCGGGCCACGTGTTCCTCATCTCGTCGCGGAGGCTCTCTCGCGCTGCCGCGACGTCGGCCTCGAACTCCGCGTCGAGGGTTCCGGCGCTTCTGGCCAGGAACGCCTTCACCATGCGGCCCGGCGCGACGGGTGCGGGACCGATCACCGCGATCCGTTTGCCTCCGCGGGTCACGACTATCGTCTCCCCATGTTCGGCCTCGTCCAGCACGGCCGCGAAGTTGCGCGAGGCCTCGGTGGCGGTCATTACCTTCATGCGATCAGATTATCTGAGAACGTGCCCCGATGCTGTTTGGTTCAAGGTCGAAAGAAGGGCGGGCGATACGGCGGCTTAATGGGCGGGTAACCCGGAGATGCGACCGTGAAGAGGCCGACGGAGGGCGCAGGCGCTTGTTTTCGCCCCTGAACTAAGATGACCGTGTCGCGACGGGGAGGGTGGTCATGGCGAGGCCTCAGCGCAGGACGGTACGGGACATCCGCAGAGGCAACCGGGCCGTGTTGCTGCGCGCGCTGTACTTCTCCGGCCCGACCAGCCGCAACGACCTCACCGCGAGCACCGGCCTGAGCGCCGCCACGGTCAGCACGATGACCGCCGACCTGCTGGGCGAGAACATCGTCGTCGAGGCCGGCCAGGTGGAGTCCGACGGCGGCCGGCCCCGCGTGCTGCTGCGGGTCAACCCCGAGTACGGCTTCGCGGTGGGCGTCGACGTGGCCGAGACGCACGTCCGGGTGGGGTTGTTCGACCTGGAGATGACCGAGCGGGCCAAGGTGGACTACATGCTGCGGCCGGCCCGCCACGACCCCGAACTGGTCGCCCGGCACATCCTCGCGGGGGTCGAGGTCGTGTTGTCGGACGCGGGCGTGTCCCCCGAGCAGGTGCTCGGCATCGGCGTGGGGGTTCCCGGCATCGTCGAGCCGGGCGCCGACGGCGTCATCCACGCCAAGACCTTCGGCTGGGACGGCGTTCCGCTTGGAGCGCTCCTGCGGCGCGGGACCTCGCTCCCGCTGTACGTGGACAACGGCGCCAAGACGATGGGCCAGGCCGAGTTGTGGTTCGGCTCGGGCCGGGGCGCCTCGGAGGCGGTCATCGTGCTGCTCGGCGTGGGGGTGGGCGCGACGATCGTGGCCGACGGCACCACGTTCCGCGGGGTCAGCAGCAGCGCGGGCGAGTGGGGCCACACGAAGATCGTGGCGAACGGACGGCCCTGCCGCTGCGGCGGACGCGGCTGCCTGGAGGCGTACGTCGGGATCGAGGCCATCCTCGACCGGGCGGGCGTCACCTCGCGGGGCGACTGGGAGGAGGACCTTGCCGGCGTGCTGGCGTCGAAGTCCCCGGTGGTCGAGGAGACCGTCACCTACCTGGGCGTCGGCCTGGCCAACCTGGTCAACCTGATCAACCCCGAGAAGATCGTGATCGGCGGCTGGGTGGGGGTGCAGCTCGGCGAGAGCCTGCTGCCCGACATCCGCCGCGCCACCGCGGCCAACTCGCTGGCCGAGCCGTACGCCGCGACGTCGATCGTCCTGGGCCGCCTCGGTCCCGACGCGGTCGCGCTGGGGGCCGCCACGCTCGTCCTGGAGGAGTTCCTGAACGCGCCCCAGGTGGCCAGGATCACCGCCGCCGGCTGACGATGCGGCAAGCCGTGCGGAAAGACTCCGCACGTGACCGGTGGCGACGGACGGGTAGATATTTCTGAGCGTGAACTAAGCCTTGACATAAGGGGAGTGTCGGGCGCACGCTCATGCCGCTGGACCTCTCTCATCCCCCGAACCCTCGCCCGAGGGGCTCCGCACCAAGGAGACGTGCATGCCTCCCTCCTCCCCGCCTCACCCCGCGCCCGGACGACTGCGCAGGCGGCGCAGACGCTCCGGCCTGGTCGCCGCCGGGCTCGTCGCGCTGTCGACCTTCGCGGCCGTGACCGGCGTCGTCCCCGCCACCTACAGCGCCGCGGCGGCGGCCTGCGGCACGACCAACGTCGCGCAGGGCAGGCCGTCGTCGGCCTCCTCCAGCGAGAACGCCGGAACGCCGGCGTCGGCCGCGTTCGACGGCGACACCTCCACCCGCTGGTCGAGCGCGTTCAGCGACCCGCAGTGGATCCAGGTGGACCTGGGCAGCTCGCAGCAGATCTGCCGGGTCGTGCTCAACTGGGAGGCCGCCCGCGCCCAGACGTTCAAGATCCAGGTGTCGGCCGACGGTTCGGCCTGGTCGGACGCGACCGCCACGGTCGACGGCGCGAGCGGGACGCAGTCGCTCGACCTGACGGCCACCGGCCGCTACGTCCGAATGTACGGCCTCACCCGCGCCACGGCGTACGGCTACTCGCTCTGGGAGTTCGCCGTCAACGTCGCCTCGGGTGGCGGGACCACCTGCGGCACCGCGAACGTCGCGCAGGGCAAGCCGTCGTCGGCCTCCTCCACGGAGAACGCCGCGTCCCCGGCGTCCGCCGCCTTCGACGGCAACACCGGCACCCGGTGGTCGAGCGCGTTCAGCGACCCGCAGTGGATCCAGGTGGATCTCGGCAGCTCGCAGCAGATCTGCAAGGTGATCCTGAACTGGGAGGCCGCCTACGCCAAGACGTTCACGATCCAGGTCTCGCCGGACGGTTCGGCCTGGTCGGACGCGACCGCGACGGTGAACGGCGTGAGCGGGACGCAGTCGCTCGACGTGTCGGCGACCGGCCGGTACGTCCGGATGTACGGGCTCACCCGCGCCACGGCGTACGGCTACTCGCTCTGGGAGTTCGCCGTCAACACCACCGGCGGCGGTGACGACGGCGGCCCCAATCTCCCGGGCGGCGGCGACCTCGGGCCGAACGTGAAGGTCTTCGACCCGTCGATGCCGAGCGCGAGCATCCAGAGCACGCTCGACACCATCTTCAAGCAGCAGGAGTCGAACCAGTTCGGCAGCCAGCGCTACGCGCTGCTGTTCAAGCCGGGCACCTACAGCGGCCTCAACGCCCAGATCGGCTTCTACACCTCGATCGCCGGTCTCGGCCAGTCGCCCGACAACGTGACGATCAACGGTGACATCACCGTCGACGCCGGGTGGTTCAACGGCAACGCCACCCAGAACTTCTGGCGGTCGGCGGAGAACCTGGCGGTCGTCCCGGTCAACGGCACCGACCGGTGGGCCGTGGCCCAGGCCGCGCCGTTCCGGCGGATCCACGTGCGCGGCGGGCTGAACCTCGCCCCCAACGGGTACGGCTGGGCCAGCGGCGGCTACATCGCCGACAGCAAGGTCGACGGCACGGTCGGCCCGTACTCCCAGCAGCAGTGGTTCACCCGCGACAGCACCATCGGCGGCTGGACCAACGGCGTCTGGAACATGGTGTTCTCCGGCGTCGTCGGCGCTCCGGCCCAGAGCTTCCCGAACCCGCCGTACACGACGCTCGCGACCAGCCCCGTCACCCGGGAGAAGCCGTACCTGTACGTGGACGCGGGCGGCGCCTACCGCGTGTTCGTCCCGTCGCTGCGGACGAACTCCAGCGGCGTGAGCTGGGCGAACGGCGCGACCCCCGGCACGTCGATCCCGCTGACGCAGTTCTACGTCGCCAAGCCGTCCGACAGCGCCGCCACGCTCAACCAGGCGCTGAGCCAGGGCCTGAACCTGCTGTTCACGCCCGGCGTCTACCACCTCAACCAGACGCTGAACGTGACCCGGGCCGACACGGTGGTCCTCGGGCTCGGCTACGCCACGCTGATCCCGGACAACGGGGTCGTCGCGATGAACGTGGCCGACGTCGACGGCGTGAAGATCGGCGGCCTGCTCTTCGACGCCGGCACGGTCAACTCACCGGTGCTGCTGCGGGTCGGCCCCGACGGCGCCTCCGCGAGCCACGCCGCCAACCCCACCTCGATCCAGGACGTGTTCTTCCGGATCGGCGGCGCGGGACCCGGCTCGGCCACGACCAGCCTGGTGGTGAACAGCAACAACACGATCATCGACCACATCTGGGCGTGGCGGGCCGACCACGGCGCGGGCGTGGGCTGGAACAGCAACCCCGCCGACACCGGCCTGATCGTCAACGGCGACAACGTCACGGCGTACGGCCTGTTCGTCGAGCACTACAAGAAGTACGAGGTGATCTGGAACGGCCAGGGCGGCAAGACGATCTTCTTCCAGAACGAGCTGCCCTACGACCCGCCCAACCAGGCGTCCTGGATGAACGGCTCGACCCGGGGCTACGCCGCCTACAAGGTGGCCGACAGCGTGACCAGCCACGAGGCCTGGGGCATGGGCAGCTACTGCAACTTCAGCACCGACCCCTCGATCGTGGCCGAGCGCGGCTTCGAGGCCCCCAACAGGTCGGGCGTGAAGTTCCACGACCTGCTCACGGTGTCGCTGGGCGGCGTGGGCACGATCGCCCACGTCATCAACGACACGGGCGGCCCGGCCCAGGGCACGGCCACCGTCCCGGTCAACGTGGTCAGCTACCCCTGACGCTCCGCTACCCCTGACAGCCGGGCGCGGCGGGTGGCCCCTCGCCTCCCGCCGCGCCTCGCGCGGCCGAGGGGAGTG